>JAGRNC010000601.1 GCA_020440935.1 Leptospiraceae bacterium
TACCAACGCCGGAAAGTCTACCTTACTGAATTCGCTAACCAATTCCGAGGTAATCCAGGAGAATCGGCTGTTTGCCACCCTGGATCCAACGACGCGGCGACTTCGCTTTCCCGAGGAAAAAGAAATCATTCTCACCGATACAGTAGGTTTCATCCACGATTTGCCCCCGGAGTTGAAGCGGGCTTTCGAAGCTACCCTGGAAGAATTGAGCGATTCCGATTTGCTATTGCATTGCATCGATGTGGGGGATCCTGCGCGGGAAGATAAGATCCGCGACGTCGAAGAGATTCTTTCGGATCTGGGTCTTTCGGAAATACCCGTGCTCAAGGTGTTCAATAAAGTGGATCGACTGCCATTGTCCAGAAGGCTGGAGTTCCAGCGCGATGAAACCGAAGATCGAGTGTATATTAGCGCTCGCGACAAATGGAACCTGGAGCCGTTGCTACTTCGCATGGAGGCAATGTTATTCAAGGTATGGACCGGCTCGACGAGTTAATAGAAGAAATCCACAGCCGTACCATTGATCGGCGTTTCGAGATACCAATATCCGATATTCTGGAAATACTGGATTGGTCCATCGAGGAATACTATCGATTCCGCTACGAAAAGAGGCAACGTCAGACTTTTGGCGATCTTTCCGATTCATTTTCTCCCGAAGATATTCCCGAGTTAATGGATCTGATGGAAGCGTGCAATGTGGATCGAGTGCAGGAACGCATGGAGGCAGCAGGACTGCATTTTCGAAGCGAAACTCTGCTGGATTTTCAAGATTTCTTTGTTTCGGTTATATTGAATCGCATTCGATCCCATAAGGTGGATGAAGAACTGCTGGAAACTTCATTATCCGCCTGCGCCGATCCCGAGGATGGGTATCGATTCTACATCGATGCTTGCTTTGATCGCAATGAGCTCATGGACTATGCAATTCGGCGTTTTCTGGAGTACCGGCATATTCCGGACCATTCCTTTGGCAGAGGCCTTCTTCAGGAATATTTGCGTCGCTCCTTTCTGTCAGGAACGCTACAATGGGATGTTCTGTTCGAAAGCTCCTATTCTTTTCTATTTCCAAATCGAAAAAGGGCAATAAGGCCCGATTTAGATGAAAGTCTGATTGAGGCATTGAAAGAAATGGAGTTAAACCATGTCCCCGATCCAGAAGAATTAAAGAAACAATTCCGCAAGCTAATGCTTCGTTATCACCCCGACCGTAATCCCAATGGTCAGGAAAGAAGTCGCAGGATTAACGCTTCCTATACATTGCTCGTAGCCTCGCTCTTTTGAGTATTGGCTTTTTGATTCCAGGGAAAAAAAGGGGATCTATCGGGGAATCTCTTGAATTCCAGATCCAGTTCTGGATTTATTGTGTACCCATCATGGTACGGACCGCGGTAATATTTTTATTCACCATCTTTTTTGCTGCTTCGGCTCAAGCGGAAGGGTTGGAATGGAAAACGAGCATTGATTCGGGCCTACAGGCTGCGCGGCAGTCTAACCGGCTGATGTACGTTGAGATTGTAGCCCCCTGGTGCGGATATTGCCGTAAATTGAGAACCCAGGACTATCCCAGGGCCGCGGTGCAGAAGGTTCTGGCGCAGTTTGTTACTGTGACGATTGACGGAGATGCCACTCCTGAAGTGGCCAATCGCTACGGAGCCAGGGGTTACCCGACGTTGTTGGTGCTCGCTCCCGATGGAAGAATTCTGGGGCGGCTAGATGGCTACCCGGGCTCGGCCGGGCTAATTCGATTTTTGGAGTCCAAGCTGGACGAAAATCAGATGGCCAGGGCGGAGCCATCCAGAGCAGAAGCAATTACGGAATCCGGTCGGCCCTTATTGATTCGGGGCATGAATAGTTTCGATTCCGGGGACCTCACCTCTACCTTAAAATACCTCGATCTATATATTGCCAATGCCGCGCACAAAGATAGCGACTATGCGCTGGCGCGTTTTTATCGGGGCCTTTCGCTGATTGGTCTTGCGCGTTCGGAAGAGGCACGGACGGATCTGGACTTTGCTGCAAGG
>JAGRNC010000602.1 GCA_020440935.1 Leptospiraceae bacterium
CCGGCTTCGATGGCATTTTGAGCCGCCGTGGCATACTCCTGGATCGCAGTCTTAATGTCTGCATCGCTCATCTCGATTGGCTGCGGATGCGCTTGAGGCCCTTTCGTATCGGTGTACATATCCCCTTTTGCAGCAATGGCAGAAGGACCCAGCACCCTGGCGCCTTCCGGTAGGTTGTCTGGATGACCAATGCGACCTGTATGCATTAACTGCATGAAGATGTGGCCGCCTTTGGAGTGCACCGCCTCGGCCACCGCCTTCCAGCCACGAACCTGGGCATCGCTAAAAATTCCAGGAATTCGCGGATATCCCAGCCCATTGGGCGACGGAGAAGTACCTTCGGTAATGATAAGGCCTACCGATGCTCGCTGACCGTAATATTGAGCGACGATGTCACCCGGAATATTGTCGATGGATCGATTTCTGGTCATAGGAGCCATCACCATATGATTCTGAAGCTCGATGGATCCCAGGGAATAGGGTTCAAATAACTTTTTCATTTCATCTCCTGCATTCAACTTTTGTTGTATCTACAACATCAGTGCCCGAGAGGAGAAAAACGTTACAAATTTTTCTGGATTCTTATTCTGGATATCGGCCGGCGAAATGATCCGGCCAAAAGCCCGGGGCGGTCGTTGAATCGGCAACCGCCTGCGCGTTGATCGCATCCGGGCCCCAGAAGGACCCGGATGCCCCTCTGCGATCATTTTCGAAAATTCATATAGTAGCTGCAACTGCGGATGACTTCTTTGTAGAAGCTTGTATCCTCCAGCGTTCCCAGCTTCTGGAATTGTTTCTTCTGTTCCTCGGCGAGGTTCACTTCGGAGGCTGAATCCCATCCCTGCTCGGCGCTATCCAGATAAGAAATCGAAGCGATCATAAAGCGATTGGCGGCTTCCAGATTTCGATCGGCTCCGGCAGCGATGGACTTCTCAAAGTAAGTACGCGCCAATCTCAGTTGCGGATCGCCAGGCTTATCGGAGTAATCATAATAAATGCTCCAGTCGGTATCCACAGCCGACCACCAGTTACCAAAATGACTCATATTAAACTGGGCAAGACCCAATTTGTAGAACGCCTGGGCCCGCTGATCGGATGGGCCGGATCGCGCCTTCTGGTCCAGATCCTTTAAATGGACCGCAATTTTGTACGGATCGTAACTGGCCGGACTTTCGCCTTCGATAAATTTATCCTTGTAGGGATTGTCAAATGGACCCGATGAAATACGGCTATCGTAATACATTTCGCTTCGCTTTCTTGCATCGACCCGCTCAAATGCAGAAACCGCTCCTGCATAGTCGCCTTCTTTCATTCTGCGACTGCCAAGTCGCCTTGCCACGGTTTCGCCATCAAGACCCGAGACTTTTTTTAAGAATTGATCGTAGGGATCAGAATTGCGCAAAATCTTCTCTGCATTCTCCAGGGCCTTCAATGTGTAATGATTTACCGGGGAAGACGAATAAACCTGTGAGGAATCGGGCTCCCATAGCATAGCCTGGGCATCCTCGCTTCTGGATTTATGCAGTCGCACCATATTGTTATGAAGCATCAATCGCGCAGCGTCGTCGGACCACCGGCAGAAATAATCTTCTTTGTTTCCCTCCGGGCGAATGGCCGCATAATCGCGCATCAGTTGGCTGCGAAGATCGGATGTAAGCTGGGTAGCCTGCAAAGAAGCATTCAAAAGTCCAATTCGCTTTCGCTGCTGTGCAACGAATCCTTTGTCGGCTTTTTGTAGATCCGAACGCGAAAGAATAGAATCCACCAGTTTAGAATCTCCCTGCAAATAGGCGAGATAGGCGCCTGCAAGCTCCCAGATTTCGGGGCTATGCACTTTGCCGGATTTTGCACTTTCCAGAACGAAGGACTGTAGCTTCTGGATGTATCGCATTTCTTCGGCAGGGATCGCGCCCGGGCTTTTGGCCTGCAATTCGGGAGAAAACCAGGCAATCAGGCGCGCAAATAGAGCGGCCAGCGAAAAGCCTTCCTTCTTGTTACTGGAGTGCGAAACATCGCCATAG
>JAGRNC010000603.1 GCA_020440935.1 Leptospiraceae bacterium
ACTTCTTCAGGACTGCCATTGGTGAATCCACTCAGATCTACAAAGGAATAGAGGTAGGCCGAAAGATCCGGATGTGTATGCGGAGAAATGAATCCGGGCATTAGAGTATTACCCTGAAGATCAATCAGCTCGGATCTGGCATCGCGCAGCGCCAGGATTTCTTTTGCGCTGCCCACTCGTTCAATCTTTCCATCGCGTACAAGCACGGCTTCGGCCATCGGGGACTCTGCATTCATCGTAACGATGGGACCGCCATAGAAGATGGTATCTCGGGCGGGCTCTTCGCAATAGGCAAATACGCTGCAACAAATGAGAAGGAACAGTGGACGAATGGAAAGTTTGTGCATGAAGGTTCTGAGGTCCGGGTAGTTGGGCTAGTTCAAAAGAAATAGCAATATCGGTCCAGCAATTAAAGAGCATCATCCGCTCGCATTAGAATCTAAGAATATTGTAAGAATTACGCATTGGATTGCGGAACTGGATGAATTCTTACTTGTAAGCCGGCCTGGTGGTGTAGAGCTACGTGCCAGGATGCAACATGCAAGATAATTTAAATAGCGCGAGAATTCGCAGCATTCCGGGACGGATCTGGTTACTATTTCTGGTGTTCGGTTTGATCGGGCAGATGGCCTGGACGATCGAGAACATGTACCTGAACATTTATCTGTACAAAACCGTCACTTTTGATCCAGAAGCCATCGCAATCATGGTGGCTGCAAGCGCCATTGTTGCTACCCTGGCTACCCTGACCATGGGAGCGCTATCCGATCGATTGGGAAAGCGCAAGGTTTTCATCGCATACGGATATATTGCCTGGGGAATTTCCATTATTGGGTTTGGATATATCAATAAAGAATCGGTCCACGCCTGGCTACCCGGCGCAGAAGTAATCGCAGCTACTGTAACCTTGATTGTTGTTTTAGACTGCCTGATGACATTCATTGGCTCCACCGCAAACGATGCGGCCTTTCAGGCCTGGGTTACGGATGTCACTCATCCGTCCAATCGTGGCCGTGCGGAAGGATTGATCGCCACAATGCCGCTTCTGGGTATGCTCGTGGTTTTTGGCGCACTGGATGGCTTTACGCAGAAGGGCGAATGGAAGGAGTTTTTTAATATCGTTGGCATTATCGTAATACTGTCCGGCTTTTTGGGCATTCTTTTAGTGAAGGACAATGTGGAGCCCAAGAAGGATGCGCACTATCTGGCGGACCTTGTCTACGGATTTCGACCGGCGACCGTACGCAAACATTGGCTTCTGTATCTGATATTTCTTTCCATCTGCATTCTGGGTATCGCACAGCAAGCATTCCTACCTTACTTCATAATCTATTTCGAGTTTTTTCTGGGACTCAAGGATTATGCGCTAATGCTTGCGGCGATTTTGATTCTTTCTTCTGCCATCAGTGTTCTGGGGGGCCGACTGGTGGATCGGTACGATAAAAAGGGAATCTTAGTTGGATCGGTCATTGCCTATTTACTCGGAATGTTTCTAATCTATGTGGCGGGTCGTGGATTTTCCAGCTTTGATCTTGTGGCGCAAATTTGCACCGCAGCGTTTGGCATCTTGATGATGGGCTCTTACCTACTGGCCATGGTAGTTCTAAACTCCATGGGGCGCGATTTGCTTCCTATCTCGCATATTGGCGTTTTCGCGGGAATACGTATGGTATTTTTTGTGATGATTCCCATGGTCATTGGACCATTCATCGGCTCTACCATCATTCGAAGTAGCTCGAGCACATATATGGATCCTTTCGGAGTGCTCCAATCCACGCCGATTCCGGAGATTTATCTGGGTGGCGTTGTGGCCGGATTGCTAACTTTTATTCCGGTGTATTACATCATCCGTGCATTGCGAACCGAAGAATACCGACATGTGGCCCATCCATCGCGGAACCTTGCTTCCGGGGAGACTCCATGAACCATGAAATTTTGCAGCCAGGTCCATTGCACGATGAAAACGGCATGCTGACCCAGCGTGGATTTGCCCGAGATTTGATTTTACAGTAT
>JAGRNC010000604.1 GCA_020440935.1 Leptospiraceae bacterium
TACCGCGAATCCGGGTCTCTGATGCATGTCATCTTGTACTGCCGTTGCATCGCACCATCGATGGGCTGCGCGAAGCCTCAGCTGGCGGCAATAAGATCGGCACTACAAAGCGCGGCATTGGAATCTGCTACGCTGACAAAACGATGCGAGTGGGGCTCCGTGTGGGCGATCTTTACGGCAAACTGGAAGATCGACTGCGGCATATACTAGAAATGAAAAACCAGGAACTGGTGTCGCTCTACAATGAGAAGCCCATGGAGTTTCAGCCGCTATATGAAAGTCTCCTGAAATTCGCAGAAACAATCAAAGATTGCGTTCTCAATACATCGGTGTACCTGAACCGCGAATTGCAGGCAGGAAAAACAGTACTTCTGGAAGGCGCCCAGGGAACCGCGCTGGATATCGATTTTGGAACCTACCCGTATGTCACTTCCAGCAATACCACCACCGGCGGAGCGATCAGCGGCAGCGGGATTTCTTTTCAGCATATAAACGAAGTATATGGGATCTGCAAGGCCTATGTTACTCGCGTGGGCGAAGGGCCCTTCCCTACTGAGCTTCACGGCGAGGCGGCGGAAGAATTACGCAAACTTGGCGGCGAATTTGGCGCCACTACAGGAAGGCCACGTCGATGCGGCTGGTTCGACGTCGAATTGCTGAGGCATGCTGCTCGAGTGAACGGACTGACCGGTCTTGTGCTGACCAAATTGGATGTTTTATCGCATTACGAAACTCTACCGCTGGGCTACTCTTACCGTCGAGATGGCAAAACCCTCGAGGCATTTCCTGCCTGCGGACTGGATGATCTGGAAGTAGAATATCAGAATATGCCGGGCTGGAAAACCGATATTTCCGGAGCGCGCAGCTGGAACGATCTTCCCGAGAACTGTCGCAACTACGTAGAAGCCATCGCAAAGTGGACTGGCGTGCCCGTTAAGTTCATTTCCGTGGGTCCAGGGCGCGATCAAACGATCGTGCTGTAGCTGGATTTTTGGCTTGCCTCCGGCCCGGCAGCAGGTATTATTTCGGAGGTATGAAGGGAATCGCTGGCAAGTTAATCGCAGGAACACTGGCTTTGTTTGGGCTGTTTGTTTTAGGCCGTCTGGCCTGGAGCGCGTACCATTACTCTTCGCTGGAAGATGCCATCCATAGCATCAAAGAGGAAAGGCCCATTGCGGGCAGTGCCGACCCTTCACCCATCGCTTTTGCGCAGCAACCGTCTGGTAGCGGATTCTTTACTCGCACATCAACACTGTGGCTTACCTTCGATGGCTCCTCCGAAGAATTTCAATCCAGATCCGCCGCACTTCTGGCGTCTTTTTCGGAGGCCCAGGCATCCATCGCCTACCAGAAAGAAAACTCTAGCTCGCAACATCCCTATTTGGCCCTGAAGGCCACCTTAGCCAGCAATAGCGCCGAAACATTGCTCCAGAACTTTCGCAGCCAGTATGCAGTGGTGCAATTCGAGCAAAATCGTCAGGATCTGAGCTCCGAATTTCAATCCCTGCAACGGCGGCAAATCGGACTAAAAGAAACCGGACTCCGCATTAGCGCCACTCCGGAGCAATTCAAACTGGGAGCCACCCAGGATCTCAACCAGGAATTGGCCGAAGTAGAATCCCGATTGGAACGATTCGAAGCCGCGCGAATCAACCCACCCCAGGAACAAATCAATGTAGTGCTGATGCAAAAGCCTGGTCTTGGGCTTGCAGCCCTTTCCGGATTGTTTGTAGATGCGTTGTGGTGGGCGCTGGCGCTGATCGCAACGCTGGCAGGTCTTGCGCTGGCTGCGTACCTGACACTCCGGCTTTTTCGCGCCGGTCGCGATCTAATCGCCTGGATTGAGGCCAGGCTCGCTAACAGTTAAGGACCGGTTCCCGTCCGGCTTGCGATGACTTCTCCTGGTTCCCTGGTACTTGACATTGCGTATCGCAGAAGTTCCAGGCGGCCTAATCCCTGCCGCTTGCTTCGCTATCCAGGGTATGCGCCAGGTGATCGCGTTCCGTTTCC
>JAGRNC010000605.1 GCA_020440935.1 Leptospiraceae bacterium
CTACGCGACCGTTCAAATTCAGGGTTCCCGCAAATGCCTGCTGGCCTGCGCTCTTGCTCACAGGTACCGATTCGCCGGTAAGTAATGAATCGTCGGTTTCGGTGGACCCTTCGCGCAGGATGCCATCCAGAGGAAAACGTTCTCCGGGCAGAACAACAATGCGATCGCCCGATTCGATAAGCCTTACATCGATCAAAGTTTCGCGATCGTTTTCCTGTAATCGCGCCTGTTCTGGCTGAAGTTCCAGAAGCTCTTCCATGGCACGAGTGGCCTGCCGGCGTGCGCGACGTTCCAGAATCTTTCCCAGAAGCACCAGGGTAATGACTACCGCTGCAGATTCAAAGTAAACGTGACCGGTGGACTGTAGATAGATTTGCGCCAGACTATAGAAGTAGGCCACGGAAGTTCCCAGAGCGACCAGTACATCCATGTTTGCGCCGCCGCTTCGCAGGGAATGGAACGCTCCTTTGTAAAACCGGGCCCCCGCGATGAACTGGATGGGCGTGGCCAAACCAAGTTGCCACAAAGCGGGAAGCATCCAGGACGAATAAAACATCGGTAGAAGGAGCGGCAGGCTGAGAAGGGCGCTGCCTGCAAAAAAGAGCAAATCTCTGCGGAAGGTAAGCCCATCTTCGCGGGCCTTTTCCTTTTTCTTTTCGAGGATTTCGTTGACTGCGGGTTTCAGCCCATAGCCCAACTTCTTAACTCTTTGCTCAATGGAAGTAACGTCGAGCTTATCTGGGTCCCAGGCGATACCCGCTGTTTCTGTGGCAAAATTAACTCGAACAGATTGGATACCATCCGTTCTGGCCAATACTGTTTGAATTCGACTGGCACATGCTGTGCATGTCATTCCTTCAACTTTGAAACCCTGGTTGGCGATCGCTTCCATGACACCAGTATAATACCCGACTGGGGTATCGACCATTTCAGGAGTATGTTTTAAATACTTCGAGTAGCTCCTGGATCGTTTTTTCTCCATTATTGGATTCAAAAGCTTCGCGAACGCAATGATTAGTGTGGCTTTCCAATAGTTCAATGGACAGGGATTTGAGCGCTGAACGAGCGGCCCGAATTTGCATCAGAATATCTACGCAGTAACGTTCCTCATCTATCATACGCGAAATTGCCTGCACCTGGCCTTCGATGCGACGCGCTCGACGGACGTAGGCCTCTTTTTCGGCTGGCGGTTCGGCTGTTTTCCTGGCGCGTTTTGGGGTGGCTTTGGCTTTCATAGTCTCTCCTTTACTGCCTGGCGGTCCTGTGACACCTTTGAAAATGGCTTTAATTCAGGAAACACAAACTCACTCTGGCTGACCATGCAGGTTGTCACAAGCGCTCCCGGGCGCATTTGTCTTTTTGGCGAACACCAGGATTACCTTGGACTACCGGTCATCGCAATGGCCGTTGACCTCAGATTCTATATCGAGTATACGCCTTCGAATCGCACTGGCTACCGGATTACCACTCCTGATCTGGGAAATGCAACTCGGGAATTGGATGTAAGCCTGGAGAGTCCTCCATCCCAGGACGATTTTTGCTGGGGCATAGCTCGTGTACTAATAGACGAAGGTTTTCGACTGCCTGCCGGCGGAGATTTTGTTTTTCACTCTAGAATTCCGGTTCGTGCGGGTTGTTCCAGTTCATCTGCGATGAGCGCCGCCTGGCTTCGGATGCTTATCGAGATAGGGGAGCATTCCAACAAGGACCGGTATTTGAATGATCCGGTGTTGTGCGGACAGCTGGTCTATCGCGGAGAGAAGGAAATGTTTTCCGGCGCGGGCGGTATGATGGATCAGTACACTTGCTACATCGGCGGGTTATTATACGTCTATCCTGACTCCAAAGGAGCCATTCCGTACGGCGTGGAACGCTTGTCCGGCCAGCCAGGCAAAATCTTGCTGGTAGATTCTGGAGATCCCAAAGACACCCAGGGAGTTCTTTCGCGAGCCTCGGAAACTGCGCGAAGAAATACCGAAACGGCCAGGCAGCAAATTCCGGGCTT
>JAGRNC010000606.1 GCA_020440935.1 Leptospiraceae bacterium
CCACCCATAGTCTGGGCGTATTAATGGAAACGCTGCTTTCCGATCGCATCGATCCGGAAAAGCTATTGCAGCAATATCAGCATTCTATCCCCGATCCTTCGTACTTTTTTGAAGTGCCCCCGGAAATGGTATTTGATCGGGACGAAGATCGACAGGAAACCCGGTTTTATATCGAAACTACCGGGCGCACGGGACTTTTAATTCATCTCTCCAGGCTGTTCTTTCTGGAAGAAATAAACATTGTAACAGCCACGATTCGCACGAACCACGCGGGCATGGCTCAGGATCAATTTCATTTGCAGTTTAATGGTGAGCCATTAAGCGAAACACAAATCAGGCATATCGAAGATAGGATCCTGGGGCGATCTTGAGGTCGAGGTCCCGAAGGGGAAGCTAGGATTGAATCTGATGCTTCCATTCATCCAGGGCGGCCATTTTGGCCAGGCAGTTTTCCTGAACGATTTCCAGACTGGGTAGCGCATCTCGCACGGACATGGTCTGATTGGCAGCCAGGCGGGACATGCTTTCTTCCGGTATTTCTTCCAGTATACCTTTGAGATCCGTGGTCACCGAATACATCCCCTGAAATGCGCTGTGAAATACTCGGTACATTTCAAGCTTTCGCACCAGGTCCAGGCGAGATTCTTCATCGCCCAGGGATTCTACCCATCGACGATCTTCAGTAGTAAGACGATTCAGATAATGCGTTACTGGGCGCGGGTAAGAGTACAGTTCTTTATGATAGTTGATGGCTTCTTCGCCGGTTTGCCAGGATTCCGAATCAATCTTTCGCGCGATTTCCGAGAATCCATCGTAGTTATCTTGCTCAAAAACGCGGCTGTTCCGCAACGCATTTAATACAGCCTGCTGCCTTTCGCGGATCTTTGTAATCTCCTGTACGCAATCGTCCAGCAGATCCTTTTCCAGGATTGCCTGGTGCGAGCCTACCTGCGCATAGTAGTCTTCTTCCTCGGCATTATCCGATGCGGATGAGACTGCGGATGATGGAGCCTGGACCGTTTCCACTCCTGCCTTTTCGTTGCGAATCTTAATCTGAATTTTCCTGGCCTCTTCGATGGTCCGGGCCAGACGGACTACTTCTACCTGTCGGGTTTTAACATTGAATCGAGTAGCATACCGGATACCGTCCCGGTCGATGTACTTCTTGTTCAGATCTCGAATCGAGATGCGACGGGGGTCGATATCGTCGATAGAATTGATCGGGATATATTCCAGCGCCAGCCTCCTGATTTACAATCTGGTATACCTTTTGGCGGAGTGGCAACCAAATAATTGGGTTCCACTAGTGCCAATGCAGAAGGAACTCGGCTTAAGAGTCCGGGTTTTCGCCTTGATGCGAAAAAAGTCGCTCTACTTCGGATCCCAGAAACTCATAGCGTCGCTTGCAAAACTCGCAGAATACTTCCACGCTTCCTTTTTCTACGATCAGGTCTTCAATGGATTGGCGGCCCATGGCCAGAAGAACACGCTCTACTTTCTGCCGGTTACAATCGCATCGGTATTCAAATGAGCCGGTCTTTAAAATCTTAACCCTGCTCAACGAAGAATGAAATTTGCGTCTTTCGCCGTCGCCATCCGAAAGCAACCCCACCATATCGGAAGGACGCATCTGCCGAATCATTTCAATAACTCGATCGGAATCTTCCACGCTAGCTCCCGGTAGAGCCTCAAAACTGAAACCCGAAATGTCCAGAATCAGATCCTTTTGCATCGTGGTTTCCAGACGGATGAAACCCAATTTCTGATCTGAGCGACCCAGATACTCTTCGATGTTCTTTTCCAGAGGAAGGTCATGCATCTCGACGCTGGAGGAATAGATCTTTCTACCGTCATCCACAAACCGGTTAACGGTAAATAAACCGTCCTTCTTGCCAGAGTAGAGAGAGTCTTCCCATGTTGCGTCCGGATGCGAACAGAAAGCGCGAACGATTCCTTCGGAAGATGCGAATGAAAGCAACTTGTCCGCCGGGCCCTTGCAT
>JAGRNC010000607.1 GCA_020440935.1 Leptospiraceae bacterium
CAATATACTCGATGAGCGATCGATACTCCGGGGACTGGGCGATTCGCTTAACCAGAGCCATATCGATCTTTACGATGTCGGGCTGAAGATGAATCAGCCGGTCCATGAAGTTAAAATTGAAATCGTCGACTGCAATCTTACAGCCAGCGGCTCGGTACCTGGCTATCATATCGAATAGCTCGGTAAGATCCCCTTGAAACTCATCCTCCGTAATTTCGATGACGATTCGATGCGGGGGTACGCCCGACGTTTCTAGCATTTTTAGAGTGGGAAGGCTGGACTCGGCCCGGTAATTCCAGAGCCAGGAAGGCTTAATATTTACGAATAGCTTTTGATGCGGCGCAAGAGAATCAATTCGGCCAAATGCCATCCGACGGATTTCACGACTGACCTCCACCCTTTCCTGCAAATCCGATCGCTCATCATGAAAGAAAGGACCAAGGCTCTCTACCGTCCCGTCCGCCAGACGACGACGACCCAGAACTTCGTAACCATAAATGCTACCATCGGAAACCGAAATGACTGGCTGATAGTAGGGAAGTATTTCCCCCGAATCCATGCTTCCAGATTTTTTGACGGGGATGATGCGGCAAGATATATATAAATCCAACACCGTGTAACAATTCGGGAAAAATAAATAAGCCAAAGCAAAAAAGGTTTGCGGCAGCCAGGATTCCATCTGCATTCTGGGTGCTGCTAGAATATGCATCGTCCTGCACAGCAGGAAGGCATCGGACCGGCCTCGCATGCCGGCGAAGGTAACATCGGAGAGTTTATGCAAAATTCAACAGATCAATATAAGGGGAAATTGTTCCGTCCTGGCGCTTTCAGCTGGGCCCTGTACGATTTCGCCAATTCCGCATTCTACACCACTGTAGTTGCTGGCTTCTTCCCCGCGTTTTTCGCAGATTACTGGAGCGCAGGAGTGGATCCCAGCGCCAGCACCGCGATTCTGGGATACACCGTTTCCATTGCTTCCTTGCTCATCGCATTGTTTGCCCCTATCCTTGGGAGTTACGCAGATAAGGGCTCTCGGAAGAAGAGATTTCTGTTTTTGTTCACGACCCTGGGTGTAATCATGACATCCCTGCTTTTCTTTGTGGAAAAGGGCGACTGGGCGCTGGCCGTAACATTGTACGCTGCCGCTTTCATTGGTGTTCTGGGATCGGTGGTGTTCTACGATTCCTTAATCGTATCTGTGTCCGATGAAGATACAGTTGATACGCTCTCGGGATTTGGCTTTTCCATTGGTTACCTCGGGGGCGGTCTGCTCTTTCTGGTCAATGTGCTGATGTTTCTCAATCCTCAATGGTTTGGATTTGTGGACGGCAAGCTGGCCGCCGCATCCACTGCAATTGGCGACAATGCATCCTTCGAAACAGTCAAATCGCTGGTAGCCGGTTTGCCTGCACAATTTGGGGACATTAAGAATGCATTCGCATCTGCAGGAACGCCCACTGCGGAGGCACAGCAAGCTCTGTTTGCTCTGGTCACTGACCCGGTGGGCGCCGCGAAAGTGATGGCGATCAAAGTATCTTTTCTTATGGTCGCAGTGTGGTGGGCCGTATTCTCCATACCAATTTTCATGAACGTTCCGGAACCTGGAAGCGGCGATAAACTGAATTTCAAAGAAGCATTCGTGGGCGGATTCAAACAGCTTGCTGAGACTTTCAACGAAATCCGAAAATATAAGATTGTGCTTATTTTTCTCTTCGCCTACTGGTTCTACATCGATGGCGTAGATACCATTATCACCATGGCCGTGAAATTCGGAAAAGACATTGGATTTAAGACCGGAGATCTCATCTCTGCACTCCTTCTGGTCCAGGCACTGGGATTTCCGTTCGCGATTCTGTTCGGATGGTTGGGCCAGAAATTTGGAAGTAAGCGATTTCTGTTCGTGGGTATTGCGGTGTACGTATTGATTACTGTGCTCGGATCGAAACTGAGCACCGAACCCTGGGACTTCCTGGGCTTGAAGATTCCTTCCTTCTTTCT
>JAGRNC010000608.1 GCA_020440935.1 Leptospiraceae bacterium
GGGAAGCTGGGAGGCGAGCCCAGAAAGATCGAATTTCGTTCCATCGATTCAATCGGCGAAAATGCCGCAAACGTTCGCGTGCATCTTGCCGGTCCATCGTTAGATTTCGACAATACAATGAGCATTGTTCGCGAAGAAGGCAAGTTCAAAGTAATCCAGGATCATGCAAGGGTTGCTCCGCGAGCGGATTAGGTTGGCTATTGGCGGGCGTGGAGGGGTTGTTCTCCCAGCGATGAGCTGGAATGAACTAGCCGGCCGCCTGCCTACTAAATTTACCGCATCCGTGCATGCCAGGAATTCCACTGGAATTTCCGTTGACATTGATTCATGAGTCAACATTCTCTAAGTATAAATATAGTATTGAGCGATTACTGTTTCAGCCTTATGCCGCGATGCGGTTTGGCTTCTCGTAAATCGCACTGGAAAGAGTGGCTGCAAAGGTTTCGGCGGTGTGACCGAATTTGCAGCAGGGGGAACTATGAGCGAAGTAATTATCATTAACAACGGACTTTTGTTCGATGGGACGCAGCAGAAGGCCTCCGTTCGACATATCCAAATTGCCGACGGAATCATTCAGCGTATTTCGAATACTCCCATACCCAATCCAGGAGGGGCCCGCATGGTGGATGCCGCGGGAAAATGGATCACTCCTGGCTTTATTGACATTCATACGCATTACGATGCAGAAGTGGAGGTCATGCCCGAGCTTCCGGAATCCCTTCGGCACGGAGTTACGACAATTTTCATGGGAAGCTGCTCGCTTTCGGCCGCCCTGGGCAGTCCGGAGGATGTAACCGATATGTTCACTCGCGTAGAGGCCATTCCCTACGATTCACTGCTTCCACTAATGAAAGAAAAGAAATCCTGGAATACTTTGCGGGAGTATCGCGATCATTTTGAGCAACTACCGCTGGGCGTCAACGTTGCTTCTTATATTGGCTATTCTGCTGTGCGAAGTCATGTCATGGGGTTCGAGGCATCGCTGACCCGTCAGAAACCCACCGACGAACAAATGACCGAAATTCTAAGGTTGATACAGGAAGGAATCGATCTGGGATATCTGGGGCTTTCCATTAATACGAATTTCTGGGACAAAGTTGGCGGCAATCGCTACCGCAGCCATTTGCTGCCATCCAGTTATGCAAGCTGGGGCGAACTGTTTCAATGTATTCGTCTGGTGGCGCGCAACAATTCTTCTTTGCAATGCATCCCCAATATTTCCACTAAATACGAAGTGTTCGTATATCTGGCGCTTTCCATGATTCGAAAACTGCGCATATCGCTGGTATCATTGATGGACATTCGATCCAATCGAAGCATCTATCGAGTACTTCCTTTGCTTTCGCGTATGGCCAACGCGATTCGTGGCAAATTTCGATACCAGGCTTTGCCCGAACTCTTTGACGTATGGTCGGACGGCATTGACCTGGTAGTATTCGAAGAGTTCGGCGCCGGATCGCGCGCCCTGGACTACGAAGATGAAGTGGAGGAACGGAAAAAGCTCATCAACAGCAGCAAATATCGCAAATGGTTTAAAAGACAATGGCGAAATCCGCTGCTTCCAAAGGTGTTTCATCGTAACTTTGCACTGGCCACGGTTGTGGACTGTCCTGACAAAACTCTTATTGGAAAGAACTTTGCAGAAATTGCAAAGCAAAAGGGAAAAAGTACGGAAGATGCTTTTCTGGATCTTGTTTCGCAGTACGACAAGTCCATCCGCTGGCGCACCGAAGTCGGCAACGATCGCCTGAAACCTTTGCAGCGCATCGTTTCTTCTGATCAGGTCTTGCTCGGATTCTCCGACGCCGGGGCGCATCTGCGAAACATGGCGCATTATAACTTTCCATTGCGGATGCTCAAGCTGGTACAGGACTCGCATAATGCGGGCGCGCCCATCATGTCCATGGAAAAGGCGGTCTGGAGGCTTACCAAAGAATTGGCCGATTGGCATGGAATCCAGGCAGGTCACATCTATGAGGGCGCCAGGGCCG
>JAGRNC010000060.1 GCA_020440935.1 Leptospiraceae bacterium
ATCCGTAGCTCTGCATTGGGGCTTACCAGTTAACTCGCACGGCTTATGCGAAGCGGTAGCGCTCTTCCACTCGTTCAACCTGGGACTTCTTCTCGGACTCTGTCCATTCCAGTTCGGCCCCAACAATCGAAGCCACCTTTTGCAGCAACGCCTGCCCTGGATGGCCGAGCCACCCCAGGCCAGTGCGACGAAAAAATACATCATCCAACCCTAAAGCCATTTCATTACGTACTGCAAAGAGTGCCTCCGCCAGAATTTCGCCGTCTGCATTCCGTGGCAGGGCCCCCTCCGGCATGGTTCGCGCCATGGTCAGCAATGCGGCGGCTTCGCTTCCGTAATGGCGCAGCACATAATCTATGGTCTCCGGCGCAAATTCGTCAAAATGCCGATGTAAATCCTGTGATTCCTTTCTTGTGCTTGAGCGGCAACCGTGTAGGAAATGATCCGAGGTTTTGAAATCTTTGGCTGGTTTTCCCACTTTTTGGATTACTCGATCAAAGATGTGACCGGCAAAAGCACGACTCGTGGTATATTTCCCGCCGGCAGCAGTGATCAATCCTTCCACTCCTTCCGCTGCATGGTCGTGCAGCTCTGACTTTCGACTGGCGTTATAGGTGTCCTCATCGGTAGTCTCGGTAAGGGGGCGTAAGCCACCATAGGCAAACTGTACGTCTTCTCTGCGAAGGGACACCCAGGGTGCGGCTGCGTTAATCACTTTCAGGAAATTCTGAATGCTTTGCTCGGTGACCTTCCATTGCGACACATCGCCATGGTAGGGAGTATCGGTGGGTCCAATCAATGTATGATTGCGCCAGGGCGCAAAGCTGAAATGTCCATGCTCGCTTACAAACAAATACATCTCATCGGACAGCTTCCTGGTAATCAGGTAGATTCCTTCTGAACGAACCCGCGGCGTAGGAACCGAGGTCTCTGTACTGGACCGCAGCATGGATTGAACCCAGGGACCGGTAGCATTTACGACGCATCGCGCTCGGATTTCTATTTCTTCGTTTCTAATCTGGTCATGTGCCACGGCACCGTGCACGCGTTTTTCATGGATCAAGAACTTCCGGGCCTCCATGTAGTTGGCCACCGAGGCGCCAGCGGAAATGGCCGACTTTAGAAATGCCAGAGTTAATCGTTCCGGGCTAATACACATGCAATCGAAGTATCGTAACGCGCTCTCTGGGGCCGAGCCTTCCGGTGCGGCCTGCCTGAGCCTTTCCCTCTGAATCTTGCTTGTACGTGGCATCCTGCGAGACTTATCCCAGAGGCGATTGCGATCGTAAGATAGTAGATCGTAAGCCAACAATCCCAGTCGTTCCACCAGGCCCGGGTTGGGCAAAAGGATGGGATAGGGAATTACCAGATTGGGTGCAATATTGGAAAGAATCCTTCGTTCGCGCAGCGACTCGCGCACCAGCCCAAGTTCCAGCTTCTTTAGATAGCGAAGTCCGCCGTGGATTAGCTTTCCTGTGGCCGCCGAAGTTGCTGCGCCAAAGTCTCCTTTCTCCAGTAACAGGGTTTTGTATCCCCGGCTGGCCGATTCGTAGGCCAGAGTAGCGCCGGTAATTCCCCCACCGATAATAAGCAAATCGAACTCTCTGGATTCGGAACTCGTCCAGCGATGCATTTTTAGCGAACTCATGATTGCATCTCACCTTCGGGAATTTTTTCCAGGATCCAGGACTTTAGCCTGCTTCTTTCGCTCTCGATGCCCCAGATCCCCAACCGAAGCAGAAGTACCGGCAGACGCCAGACTTCCAGATCAGCCATAGACAATCCCGAATGCTTTAGATAATAGGATAGATAGCCCTTCAATATGAAGCGACGGACGGTTTCGTAAAACCACCGCTTCAATGTAGAAATCCCGGGAAATAGCTCGGCATCGCGGAGCAGAAATACCGTAAAAGCGACGTCGGCCGCAGGAACACCGCGGGCTGCTGTCATCCAATCGATGACAACCTTTCGATCTCCTGCTACAATTATGTTTTCCGGATGAAAGTCAAGATGAAGGGCTCGATCCCCTTGCGGCAGGAGCGAAAGATAATTACGAATTCTATTCTTTTCATCTTTGCTCAGAAATGCCAGAGACGGCTTGTCCAGGGTCGATTCCACGAGTTCGCGGAAATCTTCGAGCCCGGGCGCGGTCCGTTTATGCAATTCCATGTGAACTTGCGCCAGATATCGGGGAAGGGCAAAGAATTCCTTCGTATGCTTTTCCGGTAACTGAGTAAGGGAAATCCCCCGGATTCTATCGAGCAATATCCCGTGTCGCCCGTCGATCTCCACAGTACCATGGCAATGGGCAGCAGGAAGCGCGGCAAGAGCCGCGGCCTCGGTGTTTGCCAGCTCTTTGCGAATCTCAGATTCGGAGATCTCGGGAAAGAAAAGCTTCAATACTTGTTCATCGTTCCAGACATAAATCTCGGCGGATCGGCCTACGGCCAGGGGCGGCCCCAGATCAGATAATTGCAAATTTTTGGTCTTTGGCATGGCACTCTCCAGGCGATTTCTCGTTTTTGCTTTCATGTCCTGGAGGAGGCCACGCTGTCAAAATAAAAGTAACAGTCGTTACCTTTATTTTTCGCATCTGACATTCCATAGGGTTGCGCAACAAAGGCACGGAAGCAGGATCGACCAGAGCCAGAGCTCGACGCCAGAATCTTAGAAGCAGAGAATCGATGCCCAGACCAGCAGCCACAGAAGCCGAAATCAAAGTCGTCAAAGACCAGATAATAGAAGAAGCCATTGGGCTGATTCATGAAGGAGGATTTCAGAAGTTTAGCATGCGAAACCTCGGGGCTCGGCTGGGGATCGCAGCCAAAACGATCTACAACTATTTCACCGACAAAGATGAACTATACCTGGCATTGTTATCCCGTGGTTTTTTGCAGTTGGAGTCGCAGATGCGGGAGGCGGCCACCGAAGCTCTTCAAAAGGAGAAGGCCGGAGAGACCGGCCAATCGTCATCGGCGCCATTGCGCGAATTGCAGGCGATGGCAGGAGCCTACGTGCGATTTGGCCTGGAGAACCCGGGCTATTATAATGTTCTATTCAACCTGGATCTTCCCCGATTCGCCGATTACCACGGAACAAAACATGAAAGTCTGGCAGAAAAGCAGAACGATGATGCCCTGCGTGTGGCCCATCTTGCAGAAGATTGCATTTCCAGATTGAATATCAGCGGTCCGGTAAATGCCATACTCCAGCAATACCGATTAATGCGACTATGGAGTACTCTGCATGGAATCGTTTCGCTTTATAACTCCAGGGTTACCATGGAAGTGGGCGACTTTCGGCCTATGATCCCCGGTCTGGTGGATGATGCGGTGAAACAAGTATTGAACTCGGATCCCTAGCCGTCCGAATGCGTGGCTTTTCCCGGCATTGCTTCGCATCGCCTGGATTCAGTCCTGGCTGCAAAGGAAATCTAATTCTTCCGATCGCCGGGGACATTTTTGACGCTGGCTACCGATACACATTGCGAAGGCTGGCTTGTAGTCGCGCCAGACCGGCCCGTTTTAGAGGAGAGGAAGTGGCCAGCGTATCCCAATTTCTTGATAGACTTTCCGCATCGCCGGTCTGCATCCATTCCATCAATGCCTCTCGAGGCTCGAAGGAAGCTTCTTCGGTGATCTGCCGTTTTCCTTTTGCGCCGCGATTGTAGGGACATACTTCCTGGCATATATCGCAGCCAAAGACCCAGGTCCGGGTATTCTCTGCGATATCCGAGGGCATATCCTCTTTCGCTTCAATGGTCCAATAAGAAAGGCACCGATCCGCTTGAATGCGATAAGGCTCCAGTGCCCCGGTAGGACAGGCATCGATGCACTGACGACAGCTACCGCATCGATCAAAGTTGGCGGGCCGAAATAAGGAGTCGCCCTCCTCGCCCAAGCGTTCCAACTCGGCGTTAAAGAATACTCCAGTAAGAAAGAAATAGGAGCCTAACTCCGGATGGATGAGGTTTGTGTTCTTTCCCTGCCATCCAAGGCCTGCCATTCGAGCCAGAATTTTCTCAGGGACAGGGGCCGAATCGGTGGTTACGCGGTAGCTTAAATCCGGTAGATCGGACGAAAATTCGTCGAAGAACTGGTCTGCAAGACGAGCAGCCTTCTTACGAAGCACCTGGTGATAATCTTTTCCCGCCGCGTACCGAGAAAGGCGAGCCTTTGCATTTTCCAGCGCGGCATCCATGGCAGGATGACGATAGATGGTAGCGAGCATTAGAACGCTTAGAGCGCCTGGCAGGATATCCGAAGGATGCATTCGAAGCTGCAAATGCGAATTAAACCAGTGCAGATCGTTCTGGCTATTTTCCAGAGCAAATGATTGCACATTGGCTTTGTCCTGATCGGTTATGATCGCTTCCGTAAAGCCGGAAATAGAGAAGCCCGCCTCACTGGACAATTCCTGAAGGCGGGCCTGATGATGTGCACGCAGCACAGGATTACGCGCAACCTGGTGGCGCATAATCGATCAATCGCAGGCTATGACTACGTCCCCGGCAGCTTTCACTTCGCCGTTTTCGTCTGCGGCTTGAACCGCGACCGTCATCAGCTTTTCTTCTTCTTTGATCTTCTTTACTTTGCCGGTGCAAGTAATGGTTTGTCCCGGCTTGGTCATGGCTTTGAATTTTACGCCAAATGCTTTCATCTGGATAGGATTGACCCAGCCGGATACGCATCGACCCATCAGAGCCATTACATACATACCATGTGCAATGGTTCCGCCCAGGCCGACCTTCTCTGCGAAAGCAGGATCGGTATGGATGGGATTGAAGTCTCCGCTGGCGCCCGCGTATCGTACCAGATCCATATGCTGGATAGGACCAACTTTCAGTTCTGGAATTTCGGCCCCTTGTTCGTAATCGCTAAGTTTAATTCGCTTCATAATTTCTCTCCGTCAGTCTGGTTATTGGCCCTCGATAGATCAGGTTCCCTCGGGACGAATCACAATGGCCATTTCTGCTTCCAATACAGGCTCGCCGGATTCATTGGAGAATGTGGTCTTAAAGGTTACCATGTCCATTTTTCCGGTCTTAACATCGATTATCTCACCCTGGGCGGAAACAGTGGTTCCCGGATAGATTGGCTTGAGATAATTGTATTCCTCTTTCATATGAAGCAATCGCTCAATGTCGATGCCCATCTGGCTCATATCGCTAAAAATCTCCGGATATCCCCAGAACTGGAACGTAGTCTGAAATGTGGGCGGGATGGGAGTATCTTCGAATCCGGCCTCTTTTGCTTTGGCGGGGTCCAGAAACACCGGATTGGTTTCCCCGATTGCTCTACAAAATTCCTTTACTTTGCCCCTTTCTACTGTGAAGCTATAGGGGTTCAATTTCTTGCCTACAAGGTCTTTGCTTACTGCCATGGAAAGCAAGGCTCGAGCCTTTGACATCGAAGTCAACAAAAGAAGCATGGAAAAAGAAAGTCTGGAATTGAGGCGAAACTGGATATTTCGTCACCTGGGACAACGCCTACTGCTTGCGAAACGCCCCCGGGAATCCTCCGAACATGTTTTTTTGAAAGCATTTCTCTGGGCTCTCTTTCATGAAACCTACCCCGGCCTGGAAATCGAGAAATCCATCGGAGATCGATACAAACCCGATGCCATCTGCCTGGCCCATCCGACAGCTCCCCACGAAGCCCGGAAATCGTCCCGCACCGAAATGCACCAGCGCGCCGAATTGAGTCCGGAATTGTCCGCAGGCGGACTGCCCGACCTGGCGGTACCCATCTTCTGGGCGGAGGCCGGTCAGGTTAAAATGCAAAAAATCCGATCCATCCTTTCCCGATTCCACGGACTTCATTTTGTCATTGCCCGATGGGGCTTTCGCAAGGAGCCGCTCATCGAGCAAATCCGCTCCAAACTGGGCAACGATCCGCGGATCAGAAAAAAGGAACCCAGGGTGGAACTACTGCAATTTGATTCGTCTGCTCATATAAGAAGTATTGCGGGCGATGGAACCATACAATTACATTCGGATGATTATCGCATTCATTCCGTTCTATGATCCGGGTTCACGAAAAAAAGAAGAATCAGAAAAAAGTGCTGCAAATGAATCGTGCGAAAATCGAACCATGCTCGGAAACAACTGCGTCCAAATACGGTGACTCGAAATGAATACAAGAAACTACGCCATTTCACTTTCCATTTTTTTTCTGGGAATACTTACACTTTCCCGTTCAATCCAGGCGGAACCACTGAACCCGCAAACTCTGGATTCGCTGTACGATAAACTGGCCGGCGCTTCCGTAGAACCAGCCTCACCAGGAATTGTACTTCGACGAATGTCGCTTCATTTGCGAGGAACGATTCCCTCCATCCAGGAATTGGAGAACTATCAATCCGCCGCCAATGCCGATCCAAATATGGCCCGGCTAAATTTCGCCGTTGCATTCATCCGTGATCCGGACTTTGCGCATTACTGGGGCACCTATTTCGCATCCTTGTTTCGGGAGCAAACCGAAGGCCGCGGCATAAAGTACGGAAGTTACTTTCAGTATCTGGCCAATTCAATCCATCAGAACAAGCCCTACGATGTACTGGTGACAGAACTTCTCACAGCTTCGGGCTCCCCCGATCAAAACCCGGCGGTGAACTTCATCGTTCGCGAAGGGGGCGATCCGTTGCAGCTTGCCGAGTACTCCGGACGATTGTTTTACGGAAAGAAGCTTGAATGCGCGCGATGCCATAACCATCCGTTTTATTCGGGCTATACAAGAAGAGATTATTATGGCCTGGCCGCATTCTTCGCGCAGCAGTATTCTACGAAGAACTATGATGCTAAGTTCAAATCCATTACCGGTCTGCCTTACATACCGCGAAACCAGCTGGATGGCCTGCCGGCCCCAGAAAAGAAAAAATATGAAAACGCCTGGAATCAATTCTACCGCGATTACTGGAATAAGCTGAGCAAAGAACAAAAGCAAGCGCATCAAAAAGGCACCGATCTAACCTACGAAGCTGTATACAGTGTGCCGGAGATGGGTCTGCGCTTCCCTATCAGCGATAACGAACCCGGCGGAGATCTTATTAAGCCGGTATTTCCCGATGGCACCGAAGCAAACATCGAGCCTGGCGCCGACCGCCGAAAGATTCTTGCGGCCTGGTTTACCGATCGGAAGAACGATCGCTTTCGCAAAGTACTGATCAATCGGATCTGGACTCGACTCATGGGATGGAGCTTTTTCACTCCCATGGACGACTGGAACGATAAGACTGAGATCCGGGGCGAAGCCATCCTCAATCATCTGGATGAGGTCTTTGTGCGACAGAACTACCGGATCAAGGATCTAATACTCTATATAGTAAGCTCCCGCGCCTACAGTCGATCCATGCCGCTGGCAAACTCCAGCGATGCAAAATCTGACATTCGCTATTTTCAGGCACAGCGCATGGATCCGGATCAGTTGATGAATTCGCTGATTAAAGGATCGTTTGCCGTTACCGTATCGAGTATCAATGAGCGAAGAGTGGCCCTGACTCTTGACCGGGTAGACCTGAGTTCCGTTGATTTACGGGGTATGGGCAGCCTGGTAGGGCCCAAGCAACAGCAGCGAGACTTTTCCAATGCTGCACAGGTAGAACGGCCGGTGCGATACAATACCTTTCTGGCCGTTTTTGGCGCCGGACCAAGAGTAGACATTGCCGACGATGAAGCCACGCCCACCATCGAACAGGTTCTAACTCTCCTAAACGGAAACCTTACCAATCGCCTGGCCCGGGACTTTGCAAAGAAAGGATCCATCATCCATCAAAGGTTCCAGGCCGATGGGCAGATCAAGGATGCGGCCAATACAATCTTCGAAAGCTTGCTTTCCAGAAAGATGTCGGATCCGGAATGGCAGAAAATCGAATCTCTGACCTCCACGCAACTGGCGGGGAACAAACAGGATCGATTCAACCAGGAAGCGATGCAAGATTTAATCTGGAGCATCTTTAACAGCCAGGAATTCATCCATGTTAACTGAGGCCAAGCAGCAGCTCATCAGGAGAAATACCATGAATCATACATCAGAAGCAAACATTGAATCGAATATATCGCGGAGCTCTTTTCTCAAAGGAACGGCCGGCTTTCTTTCGGCTTTCGGATTGAGCAGCGCGATTGAGCAAATTGCATTTGGACGATCGTTACTGGGCGAAGAGATGCCCGATTACGATGAAGACCCTTACGACATTGTGCTACCGAGCAAGGTTAAGAGCGTAATCTTCATAAACATGGCTGGCGGGATGAGTCATGTCGATACTCTGGATCCTAGAAGCGAACTGAGTCCATTTTCAACCGTCGGGTCTTCCATCAAAGGTGTGCAAATTGGAGAGCCATTTCGTAAGACGGCAGCCCAGATGAAACATGTGAGCTTAATTCGAAGCACCTGGTCGGAAGATGGAGATCATGGATTCGCACAGAAATTGCTGAACACCGGCTATCGAATGACCGAATCGGCTGGTTTTCCGGATATTCCCTCCTGGGGATGCACGGTGGCTTACGGAAAGAAGAAAGACTTCAAAGGTCCCTATTTTCCCTCAGTCGTTACCATGGGACAGCGCGGCGGATTGATTGGAAGGCACGGATTCCTGCCCGTGAAATTCTCTGCCTTTCATGTGGGCAATCTGGATCAGCCAGTGAACAATATTCGTCCTTCGGGCGGAAACATCAGTAATGAGCGGCTCGTCCGAAGGGAGCAGTTTCTGGACATGCTCAACGATGATTTTGAAAAGCGATCGGCAGCCAAGAGCGTGGCGGTATGGCGCCATATGTTTGATTCGGCGCTGGAGTTCATGAATAGCGAACAGCTGGTGACCTTTGATATTACCAAAGAAAGCGCCACTACACGGCGCCGTTACGGCGATACCTGGGCTGGCAAAGCCATGCTTATGGCCAAAAGACTGGCAGCAGCCGAAGTTCCGGTGATACAAATTACCATCGGAGGCTGGGATACGCATAACAATAACCGGGGCAAAATCGCAGACATCATGAAAGATGCGGACCCGGCCATTGCAGCCCTGATCGAGGATCTGGCTGGCTCGGGTCTGCTGGATCAGACCATGTTCTTTCTTTCCAGCGAATTTGGACGAACTCCGGATGTGGGCGATCGGGATGGAAGAGACCATTTTCCCAGAGTCTGGACGAGCATCCTGGGCGGTGGTCCCATTGCCCGGGGGGGCGTCTTTGGCGAATCGGACAAGAAGGCGCAGAAGCCAGCCAATGGCGAAGGGCACCATTTGCGTAATGTGATCGCTACGTTATATAAAGGAGCCGGCCTGGATCCGGAGGCCACTCTGACAACAGGAAGCGGTCGCCCCTTCCCCCTTTCACCGCGCAATGCAAAGGTCATCGAATCCATGCTTACGTAGCATGGCGGCAGCAAAGCCCGGCGAAGGCCTGGAAACTAGTCTACGCCGGCGCCGCCGTGACAGGCGATGCGGCCGGAAAATGCCTTGAAGTAGCCAGGCCTTCCTGTCAGACTTCCTTTCCATGAGCCCATCCTTCTGGAACAACCAGGTCCACAATAAAGGTATGATTCGCCGGGGACTGCTGGCCGTGGCCGCATCCATGGTTCTTTTCGCATCCTCCATCCAGGGCCAGGAGGTAGCAATCCCGGATATCCAGGCGCCAGTTACCGACCAGGTCGGCTTGCTGTCATCGAGCGCGGTCCAACAACTAAATCAGAAAATCCTGAATCTGCAGAAAGAGAAGGGCTCACAGATTGCTATTCTGATCATTTCCACCACGAATGGAGAACCTATAGAAGATTATTCCATGCGTGCAGCGGAAAAGCTGAAGATCGGTCGCCAGGGAGTGGATGACGGCATCATTATTACGATAGCCAGAGATGATCGCAAGGCCCGCATCGAGGTCGGCTATGGCCTGGAAGGCGCCGTGCCCGATGCCACCGCCAATCGAATCCTGGACACGCAGATGCTACCCGCCTTTAAGAAGGGCGACTTTGAAGCAGGTCTGAACCGCGGAGTGGATTCGCTCATTGCGCTCATTCGCGGCGAAGCCCTGCCCGAGCCCAGCGCCATGGAAAAGGTTGGTCAGGGATTTGATACCTTTGCGCAGGAATTTCAAATGTGGGGCGTCTTCTATATAATTGGAGTCACCTTTTACTTCATTGGCGGTCTGGTTCCCATGCTGTTGTCCCGCTGGAAATCGGCGCTCACCTTTCTCGTGGCCACGATAGTGGGAGTTACGGTTTATTTGATCTTTGGTGTCCTGCCTATTGGGATCTTCGCGGCCGGTCTCACTGCTTTTCTGATGGGAATCTTCACGGTAACCATCACTGCTGCTTCACAGGCAAGCGCGGACGGAGGTTCGTATTCCAGCGGTAGCTCCTGGTCTTCGGGCTCCAGTTCCAGTTTTTCCAGCGGTTCTAGCTCCAGCTTCTCCAGCGGTTCCAGTTTTTCTGGAGGAGGCGGTAGCTTTGGCGGTGGCGGCGCATCGGGAAGTTGGTAGAGCCGCGCCTTATACCGGATCGCACACTTTTGAAATACCAGGAAGGCATTCATGCGAGCATTCTACCAATGGCCAGGACCGCAACAGCGCTTGAAAAGCAAGCAGGGCAAGCCCGGGAATCGATTTTTGCCTTTGCTTGGAATTCTGCTGTTTGGATTGTCCCATTGCGCCCTGCTTTTACAGAGACCTGCGCCGACGCCCAGGTTTGTATTCGATACCGCTAACGTTCTTTCTGACATTGAGGCTCTGGCCATCGACGCCCAACTCGTAGATATCA
>JAGRNC010000609.1 GCA_020440935.1 Leptospiraceae bacterium
ATCAATCAAGAAGGCCTCCGGCGAAACCGTTCAGCTCGACGAAGTTCTGGCAATCATTGAAGAAGGGGCCGGTAGTTCCACCGCATCCTCCGGCGGCGATTCCAGTTCCGCAAGCGCTGCTTCCAGCGGTGGGTCACAGTCGGGCGGATCATCCGCATCCTCGGCCACCCAGCAATCTTCCAGTAGTTCACAGTCCAATGGGCAGCAAAACGATTCGCGCAGTAACGACACTGTACCTCCCGGCGCGCGACGCCTGGCAGCCGAAGAAGGCGTGGACACATCGAACATCCAGGGCACCGGCAAAGGCGGTCAGGTCCGTAAAGAAGACGTAGTCAACCATCTGGAAAAAGGAAAATCCCAGGGCGCAGCGCCATCCCAGGAGCCCAAAAAGGCGCCTGCATCGGCCCAACCCATCCGTCCGGCACGCGAGCGAACAGGCGAACGCGAGCAGACAGAAACCATGAGCCGTCTGCGCCAGAAAATCGCCGAGCGATTGGTGCAGGCTCAACAAACCGCCGCTATTCTCACCACCTTCAATGAAGTGGATATGAGCAATGTGATGGAGATCCGCAATAAGTACAAGGATCTATATGCGAAGAAATACGGCATCAAGCTTGGCTTTATGTCCTTCTTTGTAAAGGCGGCCGTAGAGGCGCTAAAATCGTATCCTGCTATCAATGCGGAGATTCGAGGCACAGAGATCGTACATAAGAATTACTACGATATCGGCGTGGCCGTAGGCGGCCCCCGGGGACTGGTAGTTCCTATTGTACGTGATTCCGATTTGCTTAGCTTTGCCGAGATCGAAATGGAAATTGCGCGGCTGGCATCGAGGGTTCAAGAAGGCAGCATTTCTCTGGAAGAAATGACCGGCGGAACGTTTACCATTTCCAATGGTGGAATTTACGGCTCCATGCTTTCCACGCCGATTTTGAATCCTCCGCAAAGCGGCATTCTGGGAATGCATAATATTACAAAAAGAGCCATGGTGGTGGATGATGAAATTGTCATTCGCCCCATGATGTATCTTGCATTATCCTATGATCATAGAATTGTAGATGGCAAAGAAGCCGTGAGCTTCCTCGTCAAGATCAAAGAATGCATTGAGAATCCAGAGCGAATCCTGCTCGAGATTTGATTTGTTTTTCCTGGATGCGCAACGGGTTTCTCCATTGGATCCCATTGCGCATCGCTGAACCCGACGCCGCGAACCATTAAAAGGAAGCGGCGCCAGCTTCGATTATTTCGGGTCCTGCGTAATAGCCTGCCGGGCCCTGCACTATGACTGCGGTCAGTATCCTGCCCTATCTTTGGGCCCAACAGTACGAGCATCACATTTACAGGACAAGAAAATGCAAGAATTCGATTATACAGTTATTGGCGGCGGTCCCGGCGGTTATGTTAGCGCCATTCGCGCGGCACAGCTTGGCTTCAAGGTGGCAGTGATTGAAAAACGGCCCACCATGGGAGGAACCTGTGTTAATGTGGGCTGCATCCCTTCCAAAGCCCTCCTGGATTCATCCGAGAAATTCCATGCGGCCAGTCATGAATATGCCAACCACGGAATCAACGTCGGATCCGTAAAGATTGATGTAAAAAAGATGATGGAAAGAAAGGTGCAGGTAGTGAAAGAGCTTACCGACGGCCTGGATTTCTTGATGAAAAAGAATAAGATTACGGTCATTCGCGGCACAGGCCAGCTAAAGAAAGCGGGCGAATCCATAGAAATCGAAGTCTCCGGAGAAACCCAGGACACTATCAAATCCAAATATTGCATCATCGCCACGGGTTCGGTACCCATCGCCATCGGTGGGATGACCATCGACGAAAAGCAGATCATCACATCGGACACCGCCATTGCTCTGGAAAAAGTACCGGAGTCTATGACCATCATTGGAGGCGGAGTAATCGGCCTCGAACTGGGATCCGTATGGAATCGTCTGGGTACAAAGGTAACCATCGTAGAGATGCTTCCCGATATTTTAATGG
>JAGRNC010000610.1 GCA_020440935.1 Leptospiraceae bacterium
CCGCCAATGTCGATATTTTCAATACATGTGGCAAAGTCTTTGCCGGAGGCCACCGTGGCCGCGAAGGGATACAGGTTCACCACCAGTAGATCGATGCCTTGAATTCCATGTTCTTCCATCGATTTCTTGTGCGATGGATTGTTGCGAAGCGCCAGAAGTCCTCCATGGACTTTGGGATGCAGGGTCTTAAGCCGGCCGTCCATCATTTCCGGAAAGCCAGTCAGCGAGTCCACAGGTCGCACTGGAATGTTAGCCGCTTCAATGGTTTTCAACGTTCCGCCAGTGGACACTATTTCCACTCCTTTTTCGTGAAGAAACCTGGCGAACTCCGCCAATCCAGTCTTGTCGCTTACGGATAATAGCGCCCTTTTAATCTCGATCATTCCTAACTCCTGTTTCCTAATAAGTCATCTCTTCCAGTATGCGCACTCGATTTCCATCGACACGCAATCTACCTTCGCAGAACAACCGCACCGCCTGCGGCAGGAGCACATGCTCCAGATTTCTAATCATTTCGGTGAGTTCTTCTTCGCTGCATTCTTCCGGAATTTCCAGCGCTTTCTGCAGAATAATGGGACCTGTGTCCACGCCAGAGTCCATGAAATGCACGGTACAACCACTAACCTTTACGCCCTTATCCAGGGCCTGTCGTTGTGGATGCAAACCCGGGAAAGCCGGTAAAAGCGATGGGTGTAAATTAAGAATGCGATGCGCGAAGTGCCCCACAAATACCGAATCAAGGATTCGCATAAATCCAGCGCCTACAATTAATCCGGGGTTAAAATCCAGCGCTGCCGAAAAAAGAGCGGCATCGAATTCCTTACGATTGGGAAAGTCGGCAAAATCAATAGTGCCTACGGGAATGCCCGCGCGATGGGCGATGGTCTCGGCGCCGGTGTTGGATCGATCGACAATGAGGCCTACAAAACGTGCCCGAAACGGCCGCCGTGCATGTTCTGCCAGTAAATGCTCGAAATTGGAACCTCGACCGGAGGCCAATACCAGAATCCCGGTCTCCATTCAGGCCACTCCCGTTTCCATGCGAATCGTATGAATCATGCCGGTAATTTTTTGCACCGTTTCCTGATCCGGAATTTCATCCGCATTGTAAATGACCAGAATCATCCTCGATCCCTGCACGATCATATTCACAAGCCAGAACCGATTCTCCAACACAAATTCGCAAGCTCGGCAGGCCAGCCCTGAAGGTAGGTTGAACTCGGCAATCCTGGACTTATCCATCCGAATTTCATGGCCTTCCAGGTATCGCTGCATCTCCTGGTCGAAATCAAAATTCTTGTTCTCTGGATGACGAAAGGCGGCTATCTGTACCGCGCCGCCGCCCTCGGGATCGAAAAAGCAGGGAATGTCCTCAATTATTTCGCATTCCCAATCGCGGGGATAAAGAAGCTCAAAAAATGTACCGCGGAATCCAGACCAGGCCACTGAATGTCAGTGACTCGCTTCCGGGGCTTGTGTCAATCGCGCTTTGAATTAGTTGACCGTATCCGGCCCGGGCGCAGCATTTCCCTGGTTTGGAAAACATTCGCCCCGTACACCTTGTACTATCGGCCCTGGGACTGATAGTAACGGCATTCCTGATAGGCTGGGCCGCTCTGGCCGTGGCTTTCCTTTTGCTGGCCCTCGTGCTGGTCTATCCGCTTTTCAGGATCTTCTGGAACCGATTGTACGGAGTGGAAGATATCTCCGATGCCCTTTTCTTTGCCCGCACCGAGGATGGCTGGAATCTGCCTTTGCATTTCCACCGCCCGGATTATCCCCGCCCGGGCGCTTATCCGGTAATATTCTGCCACGGAATTGCGGTGAATAAATATGGAGTGGATCTGGATCGCCGGCACAGTCTGGCATTTTACCTCAAGCAGCGCGGGTATCCTGTATTTGTGCTGGGACTTCGGGGCACCGGCAAGGCGCACCAGCCGGGAGCACGCAAGACTCCGCGGTTTAACTTTGACGACATTGTAGAGTAC
>JAGRNC010000611.1 GCA_020440935.1 Leptospiraceae bacterium
ACTATAGGTTTGCTTCTCTGTCTCAATCTCAGCTAGAACCCCACTAAGCTGGGTCTCGACTTCCTTTAAATCATTGCAATTCCGCGGCCAAGTGCCTGGCTTTTGTTGTATCTCAAGAGTCAGGGGGAGGCTCTATGAATGGCGGAGAAATCATTGCGCGAACGCTCCACAATCACGGCGTTGAATTTGTATTCACTCTAATCGGCGGCCACGTATCGCCGGTACTGGTTGGCTGCGAAAAGCTTGGCATTCGAGTGATCGACGTTCGCCACGAAGCCAATGCAGTGTTTGCCGCCGATGCAGTCTCGCGATTGTCCGGGATTCCGGGCGTTGCGGTGGTGACCGCCGGTCCGGGGCTTACCAACACAATTACTGCACTCAAGAATGCCCAGATGGCGCAGTCCCCTCTGGTTCTAATTGGGGGGGCGACCGCGACGATTTTAAAGGGTCGCGGCGCTTTACAGGATATCGATCAACTTGCCATCATCAAATCGTGCGTGAAGCGAATATACAGCATTCGGAAAATTTCCGAGCTACCGGATGCCATGAACCAGGCATTTCGCATTGCCAGAGAAGGAGTTCCTGGGCCGGTATTTATTGAAACTCCTGTGGATCTACTTTATCCCGAGGACGTTGTGCGCGAATGGTATGCGGCTTCAACGCCCAAAGGGTCTTCCCTTCAATCCAGGGCACTACGATCGTATATCCAGTTTCATCTTCACCGCCAATTTTCTGGCAAATCGGGTCTTGCGATCGGAGAACCATTACCGGTTAGCGAAATGCCGGCTTCGTCGGGAAGTATCCAGACTGCCATCAAAGCGATCCAGGCGGCGAACCGACCGCTACTACTCATTGGATCGCAGGCATTGCTGCATCCGGAAGACGTGGACCGGTTGGTGGCTGCAGTGGAATTGCTTCAGATTCCGGTTTATCTGGCCGGAATGGCCAGGGGTCTACTGGGCGCCCACCACCCACTACAGTTGCGGCATAAGCGCAGCCAGAGCCTGGCATCTGCCGACCTTGTCATCCTGGCGGGATTACCCAACGACTTTCGCTTAAATTACGGTGCGCAGATAAAGAAACATGCCTATCATATTGGTGTAAATCGAAGTAAGAAAGATCTAACACAAAATAAGCGGCCTGATCTTGCGATACAGGCAGATCCCGGTAACTTTCTCATCGAGCTGGCAAAACACTTTCCAGAGTCGCAGAACGGATGGCCTGTCTGGTTGGAAGAACTCCGACAGCAGGATAATCAACGAAACGAAGACATTCGTTCCAGGAAACCGGCCGGACGTCTAATTGATCCCGTGGACTTCTTTCTGGAGATGGACAGGCATTTGTCCACCGATTCGATTCTGGTGGTGGACGGCGGCGACTTTGTGGCAACGTCCGCCTACACCCTTTCGCCCAGGCAACCGCTGTCATGGCTGGATCCGGGGGTTTTTGGAACCCTGGGAGTAGGGGCCGGATTTGCCCTGGGCGCCAAACTTCTACGACCGTCGGCAGATGTGTACATCATCTACGGCGATGGTTCGGCCGGATACAGCCTCATGGAATACGATACCTTTGTACGCCACAAAGTGCCGATCATTTCTATCATTGGAAACGATGCTTGCTGGAGCCAGATCTACCGGGATCAGGTGGACATCCTGGGCAGCGACGTTGGCTGCATGCTTGATCGCTCGGACTATGAGAAAATCGGACCGGCCCTGGGCGCGGAAGGGAAGCGAATCGCGCGAAAATCGGACATTGCTCGAGTGTTAAAAGATTCCCGAACCCTGGCACGCAAAGGAAAACCAGTGATCGTAAACGTTCACATTGGAAGAAGCGATTTTAGAAAAGGATCTATTTCGATTTAAGCCCCGCAGTCTACGGAGGAAACCATGAACGCAAAGCATTTGGAAGCGCGGCCCTGGGTCGATTTCTACGATGAGCATGTTCCGATTACGCTAGATTATCCGCGGACTACCCTGCCCCGGCTTTT
>JAGRNC010000612.1 GCA_020440935.1 Leptospiraceae bacterium
CCATGCTGGTTTCGCCATTGATGGCTCCCATCATCGGACTGGGCATGAGCGTTGCCATCAGCGATGTTTATCTTGGATTAAAGTCCATCGTGAATCTGGGAGCAAGCTTTCTGGCAGCGGTCCTGACCGCGGCCATCATTACATTTATTGTGCCGATTAATGAGCTAACGCCAGAAATCCTTGCCCGGACCAGCCCTACGTTTCTGGATCTTTTCATTGCTCTATTTTGTGGTCTTGTGGCGGCGCTGAGCTCGGTGCGAAGCGATGGCGATGCTATCATGAGCGCAGTTGCTCCAGGTGCGGCTATTGGTGTGGCGCTCATGCCTCCGATTTGCGTTGTAGGCTACGGCCTGGGTACCGGATTCAACGGCGAAATCATGTGGGGCTCCTTTCTGCTTTTTGTGACGAACCTATCGGCTATCGTGATGGTATCGTCCGTGTTCTATTATTTTGTATACGAGGGCTATAACATTCAGAAGCTAATTCGGCTTCTGGTCAACAAACGGCAGAAAGCCGAGCCATTGTTCCGGTGGCTGGAGCGTCAGGACTGGTGGGTGCGTCTGAGCGAAGCCATCACATCCAGCAAGCGCTTTCTGTTTCCGGTTTTGCTGCTGATTTTGATTAGCTATCCTCTGCTTACTTCGCTTTCCTATTTGAAACGAAAGATCGATATCCGTAACTATGTTTCCGAAGAGTTAAAGACAGTTCAGGGAATCAGCTTGATACGGGGAACGGATGGACTGGTATTTGATCGAAGAGAAGTGAAAGGCACTATCGTATATTCCTCTTCCGAATTGCCGGGCGCCGATTTTCAAAAGAAGCTCAACGAATCCATAGAAAAGCAATTCGAAGGATACCAGGCTTCGGTAACCCTGCTTCGGATTGCGCGAGAGTCCGACCTGACAAGTCTTAGAAAACCGCAGGAACTCAGCCTCGACACTTCTCCGGAGACATTGCACGATGCCATTCGAAATCGACATGCTACGGAACTTGTAGAGCGCGCTCAGGAGTTGTTACACGATCGATTTCCCGAGAGCGCCGGGGTCATTGTAGAAGTCCGACTTTTGTACAGCACCGAAGGGATGGATCGTGTAGTGGTGGATTTCGCCGGTCCGGAATTAAACGCCCAGACCAGGCAGACGCTGTCGGAGACCCTGACCAATTCCCTGCAGGCGCTGAAGGGAGAACTAAGGGCCGTGGAGTTGAATAGAATCTCTGGCCAGGAAGCCACCTGGCGATGCAGAACGGCCGAACAGCAAGAAAAATGGGATTCTACCTTTGCCTCGCTACTGCATCAACTGCGGACCAATCCGTTTCTGGCCCTGGACATTGAATCGGGTATGCCCCTGGAATCGCTGCAAAGCAAGATTGAAGATCTAAGCGAACAGGACGCTCGACGAATCTCAATAAGCGGCTTACCCGGCGGAGAATGCAGGGTAAAGGTCCGCTATAAATCTACATAAATTGGGGCTCAGGTAGCCGGGAACGGAGACTCCAGGTTTTGCTTCTTACGCTTTAGCATCTTTCCTGCCAGCGCATAGCCTCCATCCGCAGCATCCACAAAGTGCACTTCTCTTCTGGATTTGCTGTGCAACATACAGGTCAGGATGGCACGATCGCTGCGATGCAGCCCATAAAGAATTCTTCCAGTGGCTTCCATCTTTTCCAGGAACAATAACAGTTCTCCCAGCTTTGCGGCGTCGGTATTCAGGGTCATCTTTAAGGTGCCGTCAAACTTGCGGTAATCGCTGGATAGTATTTGGTATCCGTCCAGTTTGCTGAGATCGTACCAGCCCGAACGTAGCGGAATACCATACCGCATGGCCCAGTCGCAGATTTTGCGTTCAAATTTGATCTTTCGCATGGCCAGCCAATGCTTGAGGCCCGACTTTTGCCCCGACGTGGCCCGCGCTTCATTCTCCAGGTAGTCATCATCCGCCAGCTCAATTCCGTCGAGATGCAATGGATGGCTTTCGCCGAGACGGT
>JAGRNC010000613.1 GCA_020440935.1 Leptospiraceae bacterium
CCTTAGAATTCGGGCCGTTATAGCTCTCGTCTGGCCTTTTCGGCGCGCATTGGGGACTTTCCAGAGTCTTCGAAGGTTAGTGGCGGCGAAGCAATTGTTTACGGAAAGATCGCTTGGCGATGTTCAACAAAAAATCCCCCATTCCGATCGGAATGGGGGGTGCGTTTTGGTCTCAGGGTGTGTGAGCACATCCGGAACAGCCGGGATGCTGTTCGTATCCTGTGCTGGCCATACATTGGCTTCGTTCCCACATACATAGGTAGTGGTCGGCTGAGTTTCGCAGGTTATCTGTGTAGGGTTGAAATCCAGGAATGTTGTTTTCCATGTCCTTGAGAAAGTAACCCACGAGTCCTACATGTGCGAAGCCATACACATCGTAGTAATGATTTTCCGAGCTTTGTTGTGTGGGAGCGTTGGCGCCCATGCAACGGTCAGCGGCAAATTCATCTTTGAAATGCAATCCGTAAGTGCCCTCCGCGAATCGCGGCGCGGCCTGTTTGGCCGGGGTATTGAAATCGGTGCCCAGACCAACATGAATTCCATGGTCTACCGCATCGGCTAATTCCTGGGCAAACATGGAGGAGGATCCCTCGCATGTTATGGGCCCGGCGGGATGGCCTCCCTGCGAATCCACGTACTCAGTCATCTGGTCCGGTCCGGTTCTAAGCCCTACCATTCCATCAACGAGCTTCAGAGTCTGCAGTTGGTTGTCGGTAAGCCCCCTTTCCTGGCCTTGATTGTTTACTGCATGGGAACCCGCGGGGCTCATCCGTCGATTTATCCAACCATGACTTACATGGATGGGATAATGCTGGTTGCTATTGGCTCGAACCACACTACCATTTCCCAGTGGCGCATCCGAAGCATCCAGGGCATCGTGCCAGGCTTTACGACTAATATGCGCGAAATCGATGAGCATTCCTTTGCGCTGCAGTTCGGTAAGTAGCTCTTTTCCTTCGCCGGTTAGCCCGATTGGATTGGGGCATACCGTGGACGTGCCATCGTTGTAGCATCCATGTGGATCCAGCGGTCCACCCGGTTTGGCCAGATCAAACCACTTTTGAAGTCGTAGCAAACTGATGTCTCCATCTCTCCAGTTTCCATTGTTGATTCGAACATAGTCATTGGTGGGAGGAAAGATCTTATCGCACCATTTTCCTTCGTCCACAAACTTGTACTTGTTGGAGATCTTATCGCAGCGATTTTTTCGACAAAGGCAGAGATCTTTTCCTTTGGAAAAGGCCACATTCACGTTATACAAGAAATTGTAAGCGGCATTGAAGTTAGCCTCGCCGGAAAAACGATTGGGTGCATGGGCAACCATCTGAAACGATCGTACCCCGAGTTCATGTAGCTTATTGAGCCCCCAACGCCAATCGTATCTGGCTTTGAAGGCTGCGCATTCGCTTCGCGGATCGGGATCTTCGGTGCAGGTGGCCAGCCCCAGATCTACTCCGTAGATACTCTTGATTGTATTGTGGTACTGCACCAGGGAGCTGTACGCTCCAGGGCCATTTCCGTTTTCATGATCCAGTCGGGTGCCCAGGGCTTCGTTGAGCTCCACTGCAATCAAGATTGCATGTTTGCCCGATTCGATTACCGATCGGGCTTGCGCAGGATCATATACAACTTCGATTTTGTTGCTCAGAGCGGCCAGCGCTTTGATCCCATCGATCTGACGAACCAGCGAAAGCCATTCATGTTCTCTGCGATTGCAGGTTAATGACGGGTCTTTGTTGTCGGGGTCCAATACCATGCAAAATGGAAAGTATTCCACAGCGGAAGCAACCTGCAACGTATAGCCATCTTGAAGCGCATTTTCGATCCAGGGAATATACATTTGCTGGTGCGCCATTCCGTGCCAGATCGGCCAATCGTAGCCCCGCTGCGTTCCATGATTTCCGGTATCCGTGTCTTTAAAGTACAGCGGCCAATCGCCCTGGAAGATTCCGCTCAAGTCGTCTGCATTACCTACGACGTTGTC
>JAGRNC010000614.1 GCA_020440935.1 Leptospiraceae bacterium
GCAGCATGGTGATCTACAAATACAGAGCAAATCCCATCCCAGGGATCTAGTCACCCGGGCTGACAAAGAAAGCGAACGGATTCTGATCGAGGCGATTCGAGAGTCCTTTCCGCAGGATGCCATACTGGCCGAAGAGTCCGGCGAGGTAACCGTTGGGCATTCCGAGGTAAACCCCGCATCAGATAACTATCAATCTGCCGACCACAATGCCCAATATCGATGGGTTCTGGATCCCCTGGATGGCACAGTCAACTACGCACATGGAAGTCCACAATTTGCGATTTCGGCAGGGATCATGCGCGGCGAAGATTGCGTAGCCGGAGCCATTCTTCATCCAGTGACAGGCCATCTATACACTGCTATCACTGGCCAGGGCGCTTACAAGGACGGCGCTCGCATTTCTGTTTCTTCAAGAAGTCCCATGAACAACTGCCTGGCGGTTACCGGGTTTCCCTATCGTCGCGCCGAATTCATGGACACCTTACTGCAAGGAATTCGACTGATTCTGGAGAACGCCCGTGGTCTGCGAAGAACCGGCGCATGCTGCGTAGACCTCACCTGGCTGGCCGAAGGAATATTTGATGCGCACTACGAATTCTTCCTCAGCCCCTGGGATACGGCGGCCGCCACCTGCATTGTCCGCGAAGCGGGAGGCAAGGTGACTTCTCTGGAGGGAAAGCCGTACGTTCCGGGCATGCCGTTGCTGTTGGCCAGCAATGGTTTGATCCACGACGAACTGCTGCAGGCGATGCGACCGCTGCAATCCAGTGTTCCGAATCAAATTCTGTAACCTGGATTCTTTCCGCTGGCGCACAGCAGGTCGTTCCCTGCTCCTTGCGCTGCCTTGCGCTCCCCAACCCTGGACAAAACGGATACGTTGCATGGTTGTGCGGTTTCGATTGACGAATTCCAGCCATGGGCGGGCATCCTGTTATTCATAGGGAAAAGCTTACTATGCAATCTTCCAATCAATCCATGGACGAACAGAAGATCAGCCTAAACGGGTATTTCCAGCGAATTGGATACAGTAGCGAACCGATTCCAAACCTGCATACTCTTCGCGAAATCGTATCTCTCCATTCTAGATGCATACCATTCGAGAACCTGGATCCGCTGCTGAAGAAACGAGTGCACCTGGATCTTCTTTCGCTGCAAAAGAAGTTGATCGAGTCCGGACGAGGGGGCTATTGTTACGAGCATAACCTTCTGCTCAAGGATGTACTTTCGCAGATTGGCTTTACTGTCTCCGGCCTTGCCGCTCGAGTTCTCTGGCAGCGCAGTCAAGCAGGCCGCGCCCAGCGATCGCATATGATCCTCCGTGTGGTGGTGGATGGAACCGATTATCTGGTGGACGTCGGATTTGGCGGTCTGGGAGTCATTTCTCCGTTAAGGCTGTTCGATGAATCTGTTCAGTCCACGGAACTGGAAGATTTTCGCATCCGCCGCGATGGCGATGACTTCATACTGGAAGTGCTTCTCGAAGATTGGGAGAGCCTGTACCGATTTGATCTGTCCCCATTTCTGGATGCAGACTATGAAACGTTGAACTGGGCAGCATCCACCCATCCAGATTCTCCCTTTCCCAGAGTACTTATGGCCGCCTTTATTTCCGATAGCGATCGCCATGCTTTACTGAATAATCGCTACCAGATTTACCGGGACGGAAAACTACAGGAACGAAAAGAGATACGAAACGCCGATGAACTAAGAGATGTTCTACACCAACGATTCGGTATCATCCTGCCGGATACGGCCGATCTAGACGCGCTGCTCCATCGACTATGCGCCCCCTGAGCTGCTGCGGCCGGGCCATCCATCGGTTTTTCATAAAAGCAAATTGAATTGATCCGTGGCATGGGCCAGGCATCATGGCGGCCACATTTTCCAGATTTCTATGTACCAGTGGATTTATCGTATTGTTCAATTTTTGCTGCCACAGGCTTCGGGGGCATCCAGGAGTCTGGTGTACTCTACACT
>JAGRNC010000615.1 GCA_020440935.1 Leptospiraceae bacterium
TTACCTAATCTAGACTGTTTCATTTCTGCAATACTCCGGTATACAACGATCATCCACAACTATTTTTTAACCTATTAGCCGTGACGAATGCAAGAGTCACAATCATAGGAGCCAATGGTAGCTATGAGCGATGCTAGGTCCCCAGGCTGTAGCCCGGTTCAAGCAGAAAGATACCCATTCGATTAACTCTACAGATATTCCTCAAAAAAATCGGACGCTGCTTTCGCTTGCGCGGCATTAAGAAAATGCCCGCCGTTCACCTTCTGTACGCGAATCGATTCAAAGCCTGCTTCGCGATAGGACTGCACCGATTCGGAATGGCTGGCACAGGCTTCTGGCATCCCACACGTTAGAAGGATCGGAATGGTTCGATCAGCCTCGCGAAATCGTCTATCGAACATGTCCCAGTCGGCTACAGAGTCCCAGAGCCCAGATTCATGAACGACCACTGCCTTTATCTGATCGCTTCGCGCAGCAAGATCCGCCATAACGTAAGTTCCACCATCGGAAAAGCCCAGAAGAAAGAATTTGGGGTTTATCTGGTAGCGGCTCCGGATTTCTTGCAGCGGCGGACCTGGAAACCAGGGGATGTGCGCAATCTCGCGGAGGTTTTCGTAGTTGATTCCCAGAAGTATGATGCCAGAATTCTCGGCGAAGGTGCGGTACACTTCTATGCCATTTGCGATACCCGAAACCCCTGGATAATAGATCAAGAGGTCGGCAGCCTGACCCTCTTTAAGGCTCCGGGGGATGTAAAGATAATACTTTAGCGCTGGTTCGTCCGCGCTGTTTCGCAATTCCAGAACTCCCGGCTTGAAAGGCGAAACTGACGATTCGCTTTTTGGGTCGTTGTCTGGCCGAGGGGAATCCGTAAGGACCGGTCGAGACGACAGCGCCAGCGGAGCCAAGACAAGGATGAGGCAGAGAAAGGCGCGAAAATCCGGGGATTGCATACCCTGATTTGGATTGGTAACTGTAACGTTGTCGAGCGGTTTTCTGTGGGTTTTGCAGGCAAGGCCCGGCAATGAGAATCACACAGGTCTACCGTCTTTTTGAGCAATAAGCTGATGAGATAGCCCGTAATCGTCCTCCCTGTCGGCCCCATTGCCGCAAACCACGAACAGTCCAATCCACGGCAAAAATTACGGTTCCAATCGATATAACCAATACATCGCGGCTCCTCTTGAGCATACAATGATAAGTGGCCGCCACTTGGTGACCGAATCTCCCCCATTTCCTTTCGGCCCATTCAGTCTGTTCGTAGGCGTACTTCCATTTCTTTGCTGAACCATCTCCCGCTAAGGATCGTCATTCAAGGCTCATACAGAGCACAAAGGCATAGAATGTGCGATTTCGGGCGTTAACGTCGGAGTAAGTTGTCGTGAAGTTCTGATCCACATAGAACTCGGTACCAATTCCGCCAACCTGGACGGAATGCCATGCTGAATGACTCCATCCATAAGGCATTTCCGTCGAGACCTGGAGGAAATTCTCATCAAATAATTTTTCTGGATAGGAGTTTGGTTGATTGCCTTGGGAAGTCCGAGCCGGAAAATACTGCGCCGAAATGATTGGCAAGGTCCAGGTCTTTCCGGCCGTCGAGTCACCGGCGCAGGCTTGATAAGCAGGGCTTGCGGAAGTAGCGAATCCCTGCCCGTCTTCGCATGCTTGATCATCCGTGGCGCAAAACTGAACTTTGAGCGCACCATAGAAATTACCAGAATTGCCTGTACCTCTACAATCGTTTTCGGCTAGCCGATACTGTTGGCCATAGAGGCACTTCTTAATATAGATAACGGGATACGCGTTAGTATACGTGCAATCGCCGGCAGGAGAACAGGATTCATTGAATTGTTCTCTTTTAATCGTTCCGTTGTTCATATCGGAAAAGACCGATGGTTTGATGTTGGAATATGGACTTCCACCTGATAACGGACCGAGAAGCCTCAAAATAACCAGGGTTTCGCGTCCTT
>JAGRNC010000616.1 GCA_020440935.1 Leptospiraceae bacterium
TTATCCAGAAATTCACTTTCAATAGTAGTAATGGTTTCGTCCGCGCTCAGGATTTTGCGTTCCAGTTCTTTCAGTGGCTCAAAGGTAAATCGTTCCGCATTGACCAGAGTTTGCTTTCTTTCGTAATCTTCGGGAGCCTGCGATGCCTGGCTTTTGGGAAGCTCCAGAAAGTAACCCGATACCCGATTGTATTTGATCTTTAGAAGGTTCAGGCCCGTGCGCTTTCGTTCGGAGGCTTCCAGATCCAGAATCCACTGGGCGCCTTCCTTGCGGGCCTTTCGCGCCTCATCGAGGTTTGCATCTACGCCATCTTTTAGAAGGGGACCGTTTCCGAATAATGCAGGAAGTTCTTCCTGTAGATTTTGATCCATCCAGGCGCAAAGCTTCAGAAGCTCGGCTTCGACTTCGACTTTTGCCACTAGCAGAGTACGCGGCAGGTTTTTCATAGTGGCCTGTAAAGTACGAGCCGCATCCATGGTTTGAATCAGGTTACGAAAATCTCGGGGTGCGGTCTTTCCAGAAGTCATGCGGCTAATCGTCCGCTCCAGGTCGCTTACCCGGTCGAGCTCCGATTGTATTTCTTGAATCTTTCCCGATTCGATTAATTCGGTAAGAGCCAGCTGATGCTCGTAGATCAACTCAATGCTTCGAAACGGCGATAGCAATCGGTTTCGCAGTGCGCGTTTGCCGGGCGCCGAACGGGTCTTATCAATTACCGAAAGAAGGGTGGAGCCCGAGTTTGGATTTGCCACCAGCTCGAGGTTACGAATGGTCTTTTCGTCCAGAATGAGCGATTCCGCTTCCGGCGCCTTTAGGACCGGAGCATTCAAGTAAGGCGGCCTTTCCGGAAAAGATTCGAATACATAATGAAGGATCAAGGATACAGCGCCAGCCGCCACGGACTGCTTGCGAAATCCCAGTCCTTCTATTTTTGCCCCAAAGCGTGCCTCGATTTGGCGAATCCCTTCCGATGGCGATGCCTTGTAGCTTTCCAGCGGCCTAATCCTACGACGCATTTCGTCGCGCAGAAAGGGCATCTGATTAGATTGGTTGGAGGCAATGAGTATTTCGCCGGGCTGATATCGAGCAATGAAATCGGCCGGGCCCATTCCATCGCTGCTTTCGCTGACTTTTGATTCGTAACAGAAGAAATCCCCGGTGGAAATATCGGCCAGCGCTATGCCGCATGTATCTCCGTCGAAGGCCAGCGCCATCAAATAGTTAGCATTTCCGCCGGAAAGCAGTCCTTCTTCCAGAAGAGTGCCCGGCGACAGGATGCGCACAACTTCGCGCTGCATCAGTTTGGGATTGGATGGATCCTGTTTCTGTTCGGCTATGGCCACCCGTAGCCCGGCGCCCACCAACCGGGCCAGGTAGGTATCTACGGAATGGTAAGGAACCCCCGCCATGGGCACTTCGCTTTGCCGCCGCGTAAGGGCAATGTCCATAATGGGGGCTGCGGTTTTTGCGTCTTCGAGGAACATCTCATAGAAATCCCCCATGCGAAAGAACAGAATACAATCCGGGTATCTGGACTTCATATCCAGATACTGACGCATTACCGGAGTATCCAGTGGGTCTGATCGGGCCACTACAGGTCCAGATTGGCTACCAGCCTTGCATTTTCTTCAATGAATTTTCTTCGCGGCTCTACTTCATCGCCCATCAGGATGCGGAAGGTGTTTTCAATTCGTTCCGATTCAATTCGTTCGATATCGATGGGATTTACCTGAAGCATCACCCGTTTTTCCGGATCCATGGTGGTTTCCCAGAGCTGTTCGGGATTCATTTCTCCCAGCCCTTTGTATCGCTGGATTACGGTTTTGTCGGAGTTGAACTTCTTGATCAGCTTCTCTTTGCCTTCTTCGGTGTATGCGTACTCGGCCTGCTTTCCATTCTTGATTTGATAGAGCGGAGGCTGAGCAATGTAGAGGTAGCCATTATCTACGATGGGGCGAAGTTTCTTGTAGAAG
>JAGRNC010000617.1 GCA_020440935.1 Leptospiraceae bacterium
CATGGCGTTGTACCCAGATTCACAACCTGGTGTCCCGAACCTTACACAACTCTCGGAAGTCAGCCGGGCCCTCCTCTTCGCTATTTTCTCGAGCTTCTAACTTCCTGGAAACGAATCTTCGAAAAGCACAAGCTACCGGTACCTCCGGGCTACGGCGAACCAGGACCGGGAAAGGCAGTGTTTAGCGTAAGCGCCTTCATGGATGTTATTGGGTACACTCCCCGTCCATAAGGCCCACTCTATTTCAGAAGACTGCGGCAGGCAAGAATCCGCCCCAGGCTAGCCTGGCTGCCCGATTCGAAATTGGCTCGGTGCGCCCGGAATCGATCCGCGCCGCAGGAAAATCGGTTGCTGATGATGCGGCCTTTTCCACAAAGAAGCATGCCGTATCGCCTGGCCGCTGGCCTTCTGTCCATTTTACTACTCTTCGGTTGCGGACCCGAATCGGGACCTGGCGGAGAAATCAAAGCAAACCTAATGCCGCTCCCTCTTCCAGCGCGCAATTATTGGCCCACAAAGGGCTGGCAAATTCGCGAACTTTCGGGCGCAGACCGCTGGAAGGCGCTGGATGAATATGCGTTCAAACGCACCGGATCGGAGGAAGAACGCGCCGGCATTCGCACGGATGGCGTAGTAATCATAAAGGATGGCTACCTGGTCTATGAACGATATGCGGCCGGCTACGATGAAAATACCGTCCACCTCACCTGGTCGGTGAGCAAGAGCATAATGCAGGCTCTGATCGGCATCGCAATCAAGGACGGCCTGCTGGACCTCGATACAAAGATGCGGAGGTTCTATCCGGAGCTAAAGAAAGAAAAGCCAATTACCGTGCGTAATCTTTTGCACATGAGTTCGGGGCTGGACGCCAACGAAGGCTACGAAAGCGGTCCCCTTAAATCCACGGTCATTGCAATGCTGTATACACGAGGCCGGCATGACATGGCCCGTTTCTGCGCCTCGGTTCCCCTTCGCGCCGATCCTGGCACCTATGTTTACTATTCCAGTTGCGACACAAACATTCTTTCCGGCATGTTAAAAGAAGCGATCAAAGCCGCCGCATCGAGCCCGGAAGCAGGCCTGCAAGAATATGCAGAATTTCCCTGGAAGCGTCTATTTACCCCCCTGGGCATGGAAGGAACAATCTGGGAACGCGACGGTTCCAATACATTTGTAGGATCTTCCTACGTCTATGCTACGCCGCGAAATATGGCAAAACTCGCCTTTCTGTATGTGAACAATGGTAACTGGGACGGCAAACAATTGCTTCCCGATGGTTGGCTGGACTTCACCCGAACAGTGGCGCCTGGTTACACCACCACACCGCATTACAAAGGATGGGATGAAGCAAACTACGCAGGTCAATGGTATGCAAACACCGGCATACCGGAAGCCGGAGTATCGGCACCGTGGCCTTCGGCGCCGCCGGACACTTTCGCGGCCCTGGGCCATTGGGGGCAGTCAATATTTATCATCCCTTCACTCGATATGATTGTGGTTCGCACGGCTGATGATCGAGATCATACCTTCGATGATGACCAGTTCCTGAAGCTAGCAATCGAGGCGGTACAAAAATGAAGAAGTTTCTAAGAGCCATTGCCATAATCTTTGCCATCCTGCTTCTTTCCGGAGGAATCTGGAGCTGGGCAAACTGGAAGTATCTGCATGCGTTTCCGCATATCATTTCCAGCTTCTACTCCAAAGAATTCTGCAGCTGCTATTTTGCCATTGGACGATCCGAACCATTTTGCCACAATTATGCGCGGCAATATGTTCCAATCCAGGAGTTTAGCATTAACGAAGAAGATAAATCCATCACGGTTACGGGTCTCTGGGTGACTACAACCAGCGAATTCGTCGACAAGCAATATGGATGCCGAATTCGCGGGCCGCTACCGAAGTAAGCGCCGGTTTGCATTCCAGTGAATCTATAGAAAGTTAATGTGCGCCTGGCACCTGGATTAGATTG
>JAGRNC010000618.1 GCA_020440935.1 Leptospiraceae bacterium
TACCGGTCGATCCAACGCCGGAAAATCCACGCTCCTCAGTGCGCTGTGCAACCATAAGAATTTGGCGCGAGCGGCGCGAACGCCCGGCAAAACCAGAAACCTCAACCTCTTCGAAGGAAAAATTCAGGAGAGGCCATTTTATTTCTGCGACCTTCCAGGTTTCGGTTACGCGAATCTACCTACTCCAGAACGCAAGCGTCTCGCATCGATGATTGAAGACTACTTTTTAAACTCCCGGGGCATATTGCTAACGTTGATTCTTGTGGACAGCGCCCGATGGCCCGGGGAAGAAGAGGCGGCTGTAGAACGAATTCTAGAAGCCAGGAATATTCAATGCGAGTGGGTCTTCACTCGATGGGACCGATTAAACCAAAAAGAAAAGGCAGCCGCAAGAAAAAGATGGAAAGAGATGGGTATTGCCTCCCGCGCCATTGCCGTTTCCTCCACAAAAGGAACCGGACTGAACGAACTCAGGAAGCGTATTCAACAATCGTTAATCGGCCACTTTGGGCTGTCTCTTTGAATCATGGAACCCGCGAGCCAACATGCGGTCCAAAAAGTCCACAAGTCGCTGATCGGTTTTTCCAGATCCATAGTTGGACCAGGAAAGATGCCCGTCGACCTCTAAGGCCCAAAGTTCTTTTCTCCCCTGCCAATTCTCATAAATGGATCGTCCTTCGCTGAAAGGTACGACAGGGTCAAATCGACTGTGAATCACCAAAAGCGGCAATCGCGACACCTGGTCCAGGGTGTGAATGGGACTATATTCATCGTCAAAGAAGAATGCCAGAATGGTTAGCCACGATCCAACAGTATTGCGAATCGCATTTCGCACCATCGAATCGTACGAGGCAAATGTGCTATCGGCTATGATCAGGCCGACGTTGGACTGATCAAAATCGGCCAGAGCGCGCAATGCGATGGCTCCACCCAGGCTTTGCCCCAGAATGATTAATGGGACCCCCTTTTCTCTGGCCCGATCATCGGCCATTTTCAATACAATCAGCGCATCCTCATAGTTGCGCTTCGGGTCGGGGCTACCTTCGCTCTTTCCAAAACCTCGGTAGTCATAGGTCATAAAATCATAGCCAAATTGAGTGAGCCACACACCCAGTGCGGCATGGCTACTGATATTCTGTGCGTTACCATGGAATTGTAGTACTACCGCACGGGTGGGAGATTTCGCGGAAGGGAAATACCAGCCATCCAGGCTAACGCCCTCGACATCAATGGACAGCGATTCAAAAGGACCGTATTCTTCCGGTTTGGAATATTCCACCTGATCCGGGTAGTAATATAGAGAGGAACAGCGAAATAACATTATTATGGCCAGGACTGCCGGGACCTGCAAAAATCTGGTCGACCCACCGAAAATCCGATCACTGAATTGCATAAATCTCGTCCATAGTTCAGAGCGTTAATATGAAGATTGCCGAAAAACTGCAGATCTGGGTCGAAGAAGGACTGATTCAGTCCGGACAGGCAGAATCTATTCTTGCCTTCGAAAACAAAAAGCATACGCGACCCTATGCAATGTACAGTTTCATAATCCTGGGAGTTACCGTAATATCAATCGGAATTATTTCTCTGATTGCGGCCAACTGGGAATCCATCCCCGATCTGGTGAAACTGGTCGTCGACTTTCTGCTTTTGTCCATTACGGCTTATGCAATTTTTCACTATCGCAATCATCTGATTGGATATGCGCTGAGTGTCCTCTTTTGCTTCCTGATTCTCGCTTCCATCGGATTGATCTCGCAAATCTACCACACAGGCGGTCCGTTTTACCTGGCCGTATTCTTCACGCTGGCCCTTAGCGCGCCCATGGTTCTTTTGCAGAATGGCAGATTTCTTATCCATTTGTGGACCCTGGGATTTTGTTTTAGTTTTCTTTCCTGGATCACCGATGGCCAATCCTTCAACGATGCCACTGAGCTCGTCCTTTTCTTTACCCTGGGTTCCATACTA
>JAGRNC010000061.1 GCA_020440935.1 Leptospiraceae bacterium
AATCTACTGGAGCGTTCTGGATCCAGCTGTATCGATCCGCCGTGGGCTTCCACAATTCGAGCCACGAGGCTAAGCCCAAGCCCAAATCCGGAAGATTCAGGACGTCTGTAGAAAGGCTCAAAGATTCGCTCTCTTTGTTCCAGGGCAATGCCGGGCCCATTGTCCTGTACGGAAAGAATGGCGAAATCTTTCGATTCAACGCGGCCAGAGCTGAGCGTCACATTGATGACTCTACCTTCTGCATCTGTATGCCGAATCGAGTTCTCAATCAGGTTTTGCAGAGCCAGACCCATCCGAACCGGATCATGGGCCACCGATACCCTCTCCAAGGATACTTCGATTTGCTGGCTGATGGTAAATCGAGCCACTACTTCTTCTATAGTTCCGGCCAGATCCATGCTGGTCTTCTGCAGACTCTCGTGAAGGCTATTCATTCGCTCATTTTCCAGAACCTCTGTCAGCATCGCATTCATTAGCGAGATTTCCTCGGCCATGTGCCGGGAGTAGCGATTCCTTTCCATGAACTCCAGTGATAGTTTCATCCTGGTCAGCGGCGTACGAATTTCATGACTCACATCTAACAGAAGCTGACGCCGGGCCTCCATCATTTCCTGTACCCTGGATTGCATTGTGTTATACATGCTGGCCAGTTTGCCGAATTCATCCCGCCGGTGCGAATCCATTCTATAGGCAAAGTTTCCATCCGATGTCTCTTTAACCGCTTTCATCATCGCTCCAATAGGGCTGAGTACCCAACGGAGCATAAAGAATCCTCCTGCTACAATGACAGAAAGAATCAGTAGCAGTGGGAAGATAGCCACTGCGCTGTCATGTTCGGAAAAGGAATACTGAATCCAGTAGGTTCCGTTGGCGCGATGGAGCCTGGCGATTAGTTCACCCCGATGCCATTCCATTCGATTGCCCGGTTCATTAAACTCTTCCTCGTCCTGGAATGGGTTGCCAGAAATCATATTGAAGGCAGTGGATATGGGATAGAGGGAGCGCGTCTGTGTTGTAAAAGCGATTCGAATCCCGTGCGATTTTGCGATCTTCTGGGCTTCTTCCTGGCGCGGCGGTTCTCCCAGGCGCAGCACAAGCGATTCCAGTAGGTATTCAACGGCATGACGGACTTTAATTTCTTCCCGGTCCGGTCGTGCTATGCGAAAGAAACCGAACGTTGCCATGTTCAGCAATATCCCTGTGACCAGAAATACACCCAGAAGTTTGACAAATATGGAACGGTGCCTTCGCATTTATTTCCCCGGTAAGAACAAATATCCTGCGCCCCGAACAGTGCGAATAAAGCGCGGCTCCTCCGCTGAATCTCCAAGCTTTTGTCGAATTCGGCTTATGAGAATATCAATCGTGCGGTTAAAAGGCTCGAACTCCTCTCCGTGAAGAATTTCCGTTAGCTGATCTCTAGACAAAACGATTCCTGCATTCCTGGCAAGGCTGTAAAGGATGTCAAATTCCATGGCCGTTAACTTTAACTCCAGATCGGCCAGTGTTGCCATTCGAGAGCGTGCATCCAGTTGGAGATCTCCAAACACCAGTTTCTGCCCGGCTTGATCCAGGCTCGACACCGTTCTTTCGGCGCGCCGCAGCAGCGCCCGCATGCGCGCTATAAGCTCTCTAGGTTCGAATGGTTTGGACATATAGTCATCGGCGCCAAGTTCCAGGCCTACCACTCGATCCGTCATCTCTCCTCTGGCCGTGAGCATAATAACGGGAATATCGCTTACGTCGCGAATCTTGCGAAGAACAGAAAAGCCATCTTCTTCCGGAAGCATCACATCCAGAATGACCAGATCTGCGCCGCCCTGCTTGAGGCGCTCGAGGGCCCGGGAAGGGCTGGAAAAGGCATGCGTGCGGTATTCGAACCCCGCAAGGTACTCACGAAGTAGCTCGGTAATTTTTTGATCGTCTTCAATGAGAAGGATGGATTTCATATTCTTCCGAAAGGTAAGCTCACCAGCGCAGATGAAAGATCGGACCCGGCTGGGCCGGATCCGTTCTTTGAGTTCTATTGTTCGAATCGATCTCTGAACTTACCCATAAGCTCTGCTGCTTCCTGTCGCTGCTCTTCATTGAGCAATGAATGGAATTCCGACAGCTTGCTGACCAGTGTCATGCGAAAATTATGCAGGTCCTTCTCGCTTCTGTCCGCCAAAGAATTCAGCGCGGCTTCATCGAATTTCTGGTTTTTGAACTGGTTTTCCAATTCTGCTGCCATTTCTTTTCGATGGGACCGCATGGTTTTCGCGGATTCGATTATCTCCAGGGTCAATTCCCTGGTGCGCTCTTGTTGACCCTCATCGAGGTCCAGCTTATCGGAAATCCGATCCGCAATTCTCTCGGCCATCTCGGCGGGGCGATCGGCGTCATGCCAGCTATGCCGATGGCATGCACCCACCAGCCCGAAAGTGAGCAGTCCCAGAGCGGCCACCATGAATCGTCGGCGGTGTTTAAAGAATCGTCTCATTGTTATCTCCTGAGATTTGATGGATTCAGAGTAACCCGGCTGTGTAAACGGACGGTTAACAGATGCTCAAATTATGTTTCTAACGCACTAACCGGGCCAGTATTCGGTTTTTCTTGCGAATTTCTTCAAGTCTTACACTTTGGAATCTGAGACATGGAAGCAGAAAGATTTACTCCACTGGGCTGCCGGGCCTGTCTGGACGGAGCCGGTCTTGGTTTTGAGTTCAAAATGGCCTTTCAGCCCATCGTTCGTATGAGCGACAAATCAATATACGCTCAGGAGGCGCTCTGTCGCGGACCCAATGGCGAGGGAGCAGGAACTGTCCTTTCGCAGCTAAACAGCGAAAATCTTTATCGGTTCGATCAGGCAGCCCGCGTACGTGCCATCGAAACGGCAGCGCGGGTGGGCGTCTCAACGAGGCTTAGTATCAACTTCCTGCCCAATGCGGTGTATCGTCCGGAGACCTGTATCCGGGCCACACTGGAAGCCGCCGAGCAGTTTCAATTTGAGCACAGTCGTTTAATTTTCGAGGTGAGTGAAACGGAACAGATTACCGAGCCAGCGCACTTGATTGGAATTCTCCGCGAATACCAGAACCAGGGTTTTCTTACTGCGCTGGACGATTTCGGTTCGGGCTACTCGGGTCTGAAACTCCTTACCCGATTTCAACCAGACATTGTAAAGCTTGACCGGGAACTTCTTTCAAATGTGCACGAGAATCCGCCGGGCCAGAAGATTCTGCGCAATCTGGTGAGCATGGCATCCGATCTAGATATTACTCTTGTTGCTGAAGGTGTAGAGAGAAGAGAAGAAGCAACGGTGCTTCTGGACCTGGGTATCGATTTGTTTCAGGGCTACCTGCTGGCAAGGCCGGCATTGGAATCCGAACCCACAGTGGATTTCGCATGGAACAATTAGGTTCCGCGCATTCCGGCTGCAAGAGTATATCGAACCGTACGGATTACGTGAAAAGCGATAGAATGTGATACCGCAAGACGGAGTCCAACAGGCTAAGCGTGAACTTAGCCTGTTGGAGCCAAATCAGACGTTTGGCCATTGAGATTCCATGCCTATTCGGCCGGTTTGATTTCCAGAATGTCCGCCTTGAGTCCGCCGTACAGCTCGCTGGCTCGTTTGATCTTAACGAGATATACTTTACGTTCCAGTCCATCGATCTGCTCCTGCATATCGTCTGGATACGTTCCAACGAGGGAAAACTGATAACCATCAGGATCGCGAAAATAGGCGATATTGGTTCCGTCGTCCTTCTTGGTTGTGTTACTGAATTTTGCGCGAACGGTGTATTCCTTTCCAAAGCCTTCCTTTCCATCCAGGAATGGAATTCGCATGGAATTTTCCGGAGCTTCCATGGATGTCCCGACAACGGATCCTTCCAGATCGGCAACATCGATTAGCTGCGCTTTTGGGTATTTCCCGCCCTCGGTCACTGTGAATTTATACATGTACTCCGAGCCCGGATCCAGATTGTAGATCTTTGGTTTCAGTTCATCGCTGTAATAGACGCTGAGATATTTGCCGTCATCGTCCTGCGCCCATACGTAACTTCGGTCGCCCGAAGTGTAGAACACATTCTTATGTTCCAGGGTCAGCACGTGTTCCTTTCCAACTTCTTTGTCGCCTGCATCGATGATTGGGGCTAGTTTTGTGCCCTCCGACTTCATTCCGCACGCTGCGATGAGGGCAACCATAGCGATGGATGCCGTAGCGAGAATTCGATTCATTGTTTCCTCCAGGGGGTCTGGGGCGTTGAAACGCCCAAAAAGTTTTCGTGGATTGGATTCGCTTTCTCTGATGTGTCAACCGGTTTAAGAAAATAGGCCCGAATAGTTGCGCAATGGTGCCCCAATGAACCGATTTGTCTGCTTTCTCGTCTAAGCAAGTTGCGGCTGATTGAAAGCAACCTTCTTTAACGGTGTTTTCCAGCAACATAGGGTTGCGGGGCATGGTATACCATGGCCATTATCGATAGCGTTGACCGCCGGCCCGTGCCATTGAATCGTTGTCTATGCAGGTAAAACTCGATTACAAAGGCAAAATGAAGATGTCCACGGTGAACGACCGGGGGCATGAAATCCTGATGGATACCTACGAAAAATCCGGCGGAGATGACAGCGCACAGACTCCAAAAGAGGCGGTGCTATCCGGACTGGCCGGCTGTACGGCGATGGACATCATCGGTATACTCCGCAAAATGCGCATCGACGTAGAATCAATGCGAATCGAAGTTGAAGCGGAACAGACCGACGATCATCCAAAAGTCTTCAAACAGATCAAGATGCGCTACATTTTCAGCAAAGGGGCAGATCCGGAAAAAGTGGAGCGCGCAGTTAAGCTTTCGCAAGATCAGTACTGCGGCGTTTCGGCGATGCTAAAGAAATCCGCTGATCTGAGCTACGAAATAATCTACGAATAGCCGGCTTGTTCCAGGCAGGCGAATGAATTGTTGCTATTGATGTCGGGCAAGTTGGCCTCGACCTCGACCGCGGGCACTTCGCATGGCCTCGCATTCATTTCGAATCCATTCAGCGATTTGAAAAGAGCTGTGCATATTTGGGGGCAAGCCGATCGGCCCAGCGCTCGGTATAGAATTGACTGTGCTTGTCTGGACGAAAGGCTACGCTCCAAAGACTCGGTATTCCGATTACGAAAAGATAGAGCGGACCCAGCAGTCGGCTCTGAATGGAATGCCCGTATTCGTGGGACCAGGACTGGAAGTATTTTCCTCCAAGCAAAACGCGGCCCAGCGATACGCCTGTGCGGGCAGGCATGAGCGGGCAATCCTCTACGATAATGCAGTGGCCCGGAACAATGCGCGATCGGGCGCCGCCAATCAGGTTGAATGCGGCCAGCAAAAGGCCGATGGCCGTTTGTAAGATGCACCAGGAGTAGTCTAGAGTCAGGATGAGCATTCTCTCAGCCATCAATCGGTGACTATGTCAAAGTAGTTTCCGGCCTTGTAGTTTTCGTACTTCTTAAAGTCCAGAGGTTTACTGGTCGGCTTGAAGGGTCCCTGGTATGGCTTCAGCTTTAGTCCAGTAAATAGCGAATAGATACCCACGGCCAGGCTTCGCGCAATTTCATCTTTGTATTTGAGGATGAATGTGCGATCCTTTTGCACATCCAGATGGCCTATCTCCAGATAGGCCACCACGGCATTTACGAGCGTCGGAAGCGAATAGGTGCTAACAAACGGATCGATGATTTCCGGTATGGCCTTCTTACTCTGCCTGGCCAATTCAGGACTGATTTGACGGGTACCATACTGAACGTAGCGCATTAGTTCGTTCGAAGCGAAGTGATTGTCGCCGCCGAACTTGATGTCTGTTCCGGGCACGGGACCTTCGCGTCGCCAGGCTTCGGGGTCTGCTTTTTCGCGATCCCAGAATGGCCCTTCGGCTCTGAATTCAGAATGTTTCGTTGCATAGGGGCCAGGTCCGCCCTTTCTTGCTTTTTCTGCCCAGCCCGCAGGATCGCGGTAGATCCATTGTATCATGTTATGCCGAAGACCACGGTTCTTTTCCAGCCAGGGGTCTTTCATGTTTTGTTTTACCCAGTAACCGTGAAAGTAAACCCAGGTGTCGGCGGTTGCTATCTGCAATCTGCTCCAACCGGGTTGATTGATCAGCCAGAAGGGGGCCCAGGGCAATTCGTTGTAGGCTTTTTCCTTATCTTCGACGGACTTATTGCTTAGAGTAAGCTTGCGAAGTTTTTCAAAGGTTTCGTATCCGGGAGCCAGAACAGCTGCCATGCCACCGTCATTGCCCGGACCCGCCGGATTCATATGCAGCGATACAACCAGATACGGATGTTCTGAATTGATGTAAGAAAGCCTGCCGGGAACCATCTTCGATGGGTCTTTGCGATCCGGAAAGTCATACAATCGAAAAGGGATATTGACGCGTGGATCGTCCGCCTTGAGCCCGCTAGCGGTCCATCCTTCGGTTCGGCTCATCACGCTGCGTAATCGAATGCGAGTGAACTCCTTTTGATCGGAAAATTGCTTTAAGATTGTCTGAAATTGTTTCCAGCCCTCGTCGCTTTCTGTAAGCTTTAGATAATAATGGACGCGTCGTGCCAGATCGAGCATTAGCTGATGCTCTTCGTATTTTCCGTAGCGCATTCCGTATAGATAGGGGCTCAGGTACTTTTTCGTTACCGGATCCCATTTGTCATCGTTTCCGGGAACCGGCGCTCCGCCATGACCCGGGTCGATCACTACCGTGTAGGATGGACCTCCCCAGACGTCACAGCCAGGCAAATGGAAGAGGAGCGCCGCCAGGATCAATGCATTGCGCCAGGAGTGTTTTCGCATGGATTGCCTTTTATGTCCCCAGGATTGCATGGTACGGTTCGATTAGACCTTAAAAGATTCCAGGGCCCGAATCATTCCCTCGGGCAGTCGCATGGGCCTGGCCTTTTCAAATTCAATCCACAAGAATTCCCCATAACCGGTGCACACGCAATCCTTTTCGTTCCACATTGTGCAAGCCATTTCAAATTTACGGCTGCTCAACCGAGTAATTCCGATGGTGACTTCTAGAGTAGCCGGAAAGCGCACCTGGCTTCTGTACTGCATTGTGAGTTCATGAACCACCGGACCGGTGGGATCAATATGATCAGTATTCCAGACCTTGAGCTCGCTAAAGAACTCGGTCCTTGCATTTTCAAAGTACACTGGATATCGAGTGTGGTTCACATGCGCAAAGGCATCCAGATCGGACCAGGCCACCTTTTGAACGAGTTTGTAAGGTAGCTGAATTAGAGGAATCTGATCAATGGGTCTTTCTTTGCGGGACATCGCTCCAGATTTTTTTTTCTTTTGCTGGAGGCACCTTTTTTTAACCTGGCAAGCTTGCCGATGCCTCGTCGCGCAGGAACATGACCATGACTCCATTTGTTTCGGATCATCCGGATTATTATCCGCCGGCCTGTCTTTTGGACTGGATGGACCGCAATCGAGGGGATACTCTTCCCTTTGGCCCGGAGGATCTTTCTGGCGAAAGCCTGAAGTATTTTCGGAGCGGTAATCCAGTGGCGGTCTTTCGTTTGCCCGCCCATCGGATGGAGGCAATTCGTGCATTCCCCCAGAGTAACCTGGACGAACTGATTCAGTCCTCGGATTCTTCCGATGAAATTAAATGGCTGCTGGCTCTACCGGGACAGGATGAAGACTTTCATCTTCGCTTTGTCCGCGAAGATTCAGAGGATGCCGAACTTGCTCCGGAATTTACCGTTGATTTGCTTCGCTTCAAAGAAGGCCAGTGGACAGGGTCGGAGCCTGGCCGAGCAGATTATCTTTCCGGAATTCTGCGGCCGCTGAGAGACCGCGATTGGACCACCGCTGATACGCTTCGCCTTCCTGGTCTGGCAGCTATGCTGGACTTTGATCTGCCCGCAGAGCTAAAATCGCATCTGGCGGAAGCCTGGTCTGTGGAGGCCGCCGAGCAGCTGTCGCGCAAATTCCTTCGAAAGAGCTTTCAGAAGGTGGTCTGCGGGGCCCGGCCTTCCACCGGATTTCTACTCCTCGATGAAGTAGGGGCTCTGCAATGGTTCTTGCCCGATCTGGCAAAAGGAAAGGGACTCACACAGAACCGGTATCACAAACACGATATCTTTCACCACCTGATCTATGCCTGCGATTCTGTGGATCGGCCCATCTTAAAACTGAGGCTGGCGGCCTTGCTGCACGATATTGGAAAGTCGGACACTCGTCGCGAGCAACCAGGGGGGGAAGCCACCTTTCATAACCACGAAGTGGTGGGCGCCCGAATTACCGAGCGCATTATGCGCCGATTCGGATTTGATGCAAACCTGGGCAAGAGAGTCAAATTTCTTGTACGGAACCATATGTTCCATTACACCTCGGAATGGAGCGATCGCGCCGTTCGTCGCTTTATGCAAAAAGTAAGTCCTTCGCAGCTAGAGGATCTGATTGCTCTACGTCTGGCCGATCGAAAAGGCTCCGGAAAAAGCCGGGCCCTGCCGCGGGCCATCAAAGATTTGATCCGTCATATCGAGGAGATCAGGCGCCAAGAATCGGAGCTTAAAATCCGGGATTTGCAGATCGGTGGCGGCGAGCTAATGGAGCTGGGGATGCCCCCCGGGCCCGAAATGGGAGATCTGCTGCGGAAGGTTCTGGATGCAGTAAAGGCCGGCGAACTGCCCAACGAAAAAGAAGCCCTGGTAGAATATGTGCGGGGGCGTCTGGTGCAATTCACTTCTTGATCGGATTATAACCTGCTTATTGCAGCAATGGTGTGAAATCCGAGAAATCTCTTGCCGATCTTGTTAACTACCAATAAGGTCAGCCAGGATGCAGCCCAATTCACAGACGGATCGCCTTTCGGAGGCCTTTTTTCGGCGGATGAAATCCTGCCTGGGAATTATCATTACCACCCACCGTGGGCCAGATCCCGATGGGTTGGGTGCAGAGATAGCTCTCAACTATTTGCTCTTAAAGCTGGGTTTTGATTCACGAATCATCAATCATGATGAAGCGCCGGCCAAGCTAGCGTTCCTGCTCGAAGGCCATAAAATAGAAACATTCGATCAGGTGGATGCCCGGGAGGGTCGGGAAAGGCTTCGGGGAAGAACGGTAATCAGCATAGACAATTCGGATCCCGATCGAATTGGAGATGTGGGCCTACTGCTGGATAAGGAGCAATCCAACCTTATCATCGTAGACCACCATGATGGGGCGCGTCCGGACTATGAGCGCAATTTTCAGGACCCGGGCTCGGCTTCCAGTTGTGAACTTGTGTACCGATTATACGAATCTGCCGGTCAGGAAATCCCGCCAGAGGTGGCGCTTCCGTTGTATGCCGGTATCGTGGCCGACACGGGACATTTCAGGTACGGAAAAACAACGCCCGAAACCCATCGAGTGGCGGCCCGGCTTCTGGAAACCGGTATCAAGCCTGAAAAGGTTGCCGAGGGACTATTGAATAATCAGCCGCTGGGACGCCTGGAAGCGAAAAAGAAATTATACCAGAGCTTGCGATTTAGCTCGGGAAAGAGCATCGCATTCTTTTCCATTCGAAGGGATGATATTGAAAAACTTGGACTGGAGTTCGAGCATCTGGATGGACTGGTGAATGAGCTACTGGAGCCGGGTTCTGTGAAAGCGGCCGTTTTGTTCACCGAAAGAGAGCGAAGTCGCACCCGAATTTCAGTGCGCTCCCGCTCGGATGTCAATGTACTGGGAGCGGTTCAGAAATACGGCGGCGGAGGCCATAAAAATGCCTGCGGCGCCACAGTTGATTCGCCGCTTGACAGCGCCATAGCCGAGTTCATTCCTGTTCTTCAGACTCAAATTGGTGAGCCAACCCAGGGCAGCCAGGCTGCCTTTGCATAGTAAGGAATGCATGGATAGGCCCCGGCCATCCACGTAACTGGCATGCTCTTTAATTCATTTCTATTCCTGTTATTCTTCGCCGTCGTCTACGTTGTTTACTGGCTTTTGCCATCGCGCTTTCGGGCCTCGGTTCTAATCATTGCATCGGTCGTATTTTACGCTACCTGGGGACTGAACAGAGAAGGCTGGTGGGGCATTCGATGGACTGCTCATTTTATCGGTCTCGTACTATTCAATTATCTGATGGTGGAATGGATGCTTCGTCATCATTCCCGCAGAAAGCTAATCCTGACCCTTACTGTTGTATTGAACCTGATCAACCTGGCGGTGTTCAAGTACTTTGGCTTTTTTGTACAAATGGCCGGCGACATGGGGATGGATCTTCCTCCATTCGTGGAAAACCTGGATCTATTCCTACCCCTGGCTATTAGCTTCTATACTTTTCAATTAACGGCCTACGTGGTCGATGTATACCGCGGGGTCATCGACGAAGAGATCAGCTTTTCCCGTTTCTTCCTTTTTATTCTGTTCTTTCCGCAGCTAATCGCAGGACCGATTATGCGATCTACGGATTTCCTTCCGCAGACGCATTTCGTTAATAAGGAACGAATCTACCGCGGATGCTGGTTATTCATCGGTGGCTTGATCAAGAAAGTCCTGCTGGCCGATCCCATGGGCTCCATACTGGCTCCCGTGTATGCTGCCCCAGAACTTTACACTGGCTGGAGCATTATGCTTGCGGGAATGTGCTTCTCTTTGCAGGTTTATTGCGATTTTTCGGGATACACCGATATGGCGCGAGGCTCGGCCCTTTTGCTCGGTTACGATATTCCGGAGAATTTCAC
>JAGRNC010000619.1 GCA_020440935.1 Leptospiraceae bacterium
GATTCAAAACGATCCCTGTCTTCATTTTTTCCTGCCCGAATTCGTAATACAAGGTGAACGATGCCAATCCCGGAAATCACTTCTATGAGGCTATCCAGGCCGAATCCAAAGAGTGTAATGGTTTCATCGGAAGATCCAAATCCAATGGAAATAATCCCTTCGGCAAGGTTGTAGACGATTGTGATTACGGCCAGAAACAGCGCCAGAGTGATGCCCCGCGGATTTCGCGCCTGCGACATACTCGGCTCGTCGGTCCGGGTGACGTAAACATTTGGTGCGGAGGTGGGCATACTCCAACCAAGCAATCGAGGATGCGTTGGTCCAGGCAGATTTTGCTGGTATCGGACCAAATAGCCGAACAGTCTTTCCCGAGACTGTCAGTGATTGCGCAGCAAAGCCGGCTTTCGAATGCCAGCAATCGGGCTTCCGGATTTTTCGGATTCCGCATGGGATGCGAGAAATTCCAGTAACGTGCTCTGATCCATGGGTCGGGCAAACCAGAATCCCTGGATAGCATCACAGCCTGCCTCTTTTAAAAAATCGGCCTGCTCTGGACTCTCTACTCCTTCGGCGATGGTTCGTATTCCGAGAGATCGAGCGATTTCGATGATAGCCCGGACGATGGCTGCATCCTGCGTATTGGAGGGGATGCCCGCCACGAAGGCTCGATCAATCTTCAATATATCGATGGGGAATCTCTTCAGATACGCCAGCGAAGAGTAACCGGTGCCAAAATCGTCGACCGCAATTTTAGTCCCCATGTCTCTTAGCTCTTCCATGGTGCGCCTTGCTGCGTCCACATTTCGAATCATTGTGCCTTCCGTAACTTCAATCTCGAGACAGGCCGGCAAAATACCCTTTTCGCGAGTAGCGATCCTGATGCGCTCCGCCAGGTTGGGAAGGGCAAACTGGCTGGAAGAGAAGTTAACCGCCACTCGAATCTGAGGATGGTCCCGCGACAATCGCTTCCTTGTTTCCATTGCCATATCCAGCACCCGGTCTCCCAGAGGCAGAATCAGGCCGGTTTCTTCTGCCACCGGAATGAACGTGGCGGGCGAAACCGGTCCGTTCTTAGAATTCCAGCGAACCAGGGCTTCCACTCCATCTACGCTGGATGTGTGCAGATCGATTCGCGGCTGAAATGCCAGTGTCAACGCATCGACACTAATGGCTTCCCGCAACTCATGAGCCATGGTCAGCCGAATATTCGACTTCTCATTCATTGCTGGGCTGAAGAATCGAATGCTGTGACGTCCCGCTCTTTTTGCTGCATACATGGCCGCGTCGGCGCTTTGTAAGAGATTCTCTGCATCTCTGCCATTTTCCGGAAACACCGAAATTCCAATGCTGGCCGACACACTGACCACCTCCTGACCCAGAGAAATGGGTAGTTCGATGGACTGTAAGATCTTTTGTGCTACTGTTTCTGCATCAAGGCTGGAATTTAGTCTGGGAAGTATTACTACAAATTCGTCGCCTCCGGTCCGGGCCAATGTGTCGCTTTTTCGAACGCATGTACGTAGACGCCGGGAAATCTCCACAAGTAAGGCATCGCCTGCCGAATGCCCCAGAGAATCGTTTACGTTCTTGAATCCGTCCAGGTCGATAAAGAGAACAGCCAGATTACTATTATCCCGATTCGCATGGGCCAGTTCAAGGTTCAGGGATTCGTGCAAGAGCGAGCGGTTTGCCAGTCCGGTCAGACTATCGTGAAAAGCCTGATGACGTATAATATCTGCTTGATTCTTTTGTTCGGTAATATCTGAGATTGTAACGGCAACTGCATAAGCGGATTGGCCGTCGGAACGGAGCAGCGGTCGTGCATTCAGTCTAATCCATTTTCGATTCCCGTCCGTTGTAGCAACGCTGATGGTTCGATCGCTAAGATGTACCCTGCTTGCGCCCAGACCCAATGGAGCCAGGTCGAAAAAGGAGACGCTGGAGCCATCTTCTGCCAGCGGATT
>JAGRNC010000620.1 GCA_020440935.1 Leptospiraceae bacterium
TCGCTTTCGCTGTTCTCGATGTAAAACGCTGCGAAACAAATCCAGGATCTGATACGGAGTAAATGCCCGCTGAAACATAATGGAGCGAAGCATGGCATCGGATGGTAGCTCTCTTCGCAGAGCTTCGTCTACCAGCTGAAATGCATTAAAGCGAATGGAACAATCGATATTAAATATGCGATACCCTTTTTGCCATAGATCTACCTGCAATATATGACTGAGCGGAAAGATTCCAGATGCGCCGTACAGCAAGGCAGGCGAACGACGATCCCAGAAATCCGGCGCCTGCACCGAATCCACCAGCAAATGATTCTCCATGCTGGGAGCCTGAAAATATACCCGTCTTTTGTAAAGCCAATATACGACGGGTATCCTGGAAAAGTTAATGTGACTTAATCAGACCAAAGAAATCCGCAACCTTCGTCATACCGTCCATCTCCATGGACAATTTTCCCACCAGCCATTCCGGCAATAGCTCCACGGAGCCCGGCCAGGTGTGTCCCGCTCCTTCGAAGGCCACCAATTCCACAGGAACCTTGCAGTTGAATCGCATCACCACTGCCTTCGTCGCATCCTCCGGATCGTTGTCGATGGTCTGCACCACCGATCCGGAAAAATCGCCGGGAGCCTGGCATCCATTCGCACGAAGCCAGAGCCGCACGCTTGCCGGAGCTCCGATTACACTGCCCCTTTCGCTGCCCAGAACCTTTACCGATCCTCCATCGTAAGGAACCAGAGGATCCTCTTTGCCGTCCAAAATCAGAAGCGAGACGCCTGCCGGCGCACAACTCGATGCGATATCCACCGAAATACTGGAGGCCACCGGCGCTACGCCATTGACCCGATCGGGAAATTCACAACCCATGCGCAGCGACATCATCCCGCCGTTGGAAATCCCGGTGAAAAACGTTCTAGAAACTCCGTACTTTTCTTTGATCCGATCCCGAATCGCCATCAAGAAGCCAGCATCATTGATATTTTCCTGATGTGCAGTGGTCTTTGGATCTTTACGGCCGTCATTCCATTGCTTTTCGATTCCCTGAGGATAGACTACGATGAATCCGTTCGATTCGGCCAGTTTATCAAAGGTACCCCTGGTGGAACCCATGATCTGGATGGCCTTGCCTCCCCCTCCATGAAGAACAAAAAGTACATCGGGCCGGGGCGGCAAGCTTTCAGGAACATACAAATAATACTGCCTGGTTCTACCCTCGAAATCCATTTCGAACTCGCTGGTGTTTTCTGCGCCGCGGTATCGAAGCAACAAACAACCGGCCAAAAGCACTGGAACCAACGTTATAGCCAGAGATCTGAAAATTACATCTTTCATAGGATTGCTCCCCCTCCTGCACCTTCTAATCCCATCAACCTGGGAAGCTCTGTAAAGACCGATTCGGTTTTTCAACTGCAGCCCACTACAGCCTTACCCGATAATGATCTAGATGTCCGGTAAACGCAAATGGCTCTCTTCGAGTCTGATATTTTTCATGATGGCACTGGCCTTTTCCACCGTGCTGGTCTATTCCATTCCCGCCGAAAAAGAGCCATTTATGCCCGAGCTGCCGGCCATTCCCGAACCTGGCCAGGACAATAGCTCCCTGTACCGCTCTTTAATGCAGAATAAGCCGAAGGATCGCCCCGAAGAAGAACAAGCCGAGCAAAAGTTGTATGAAGCTCCGGCCGCAAGAAGCGAAGCACAGCCGGGCGGACCCGCCGAGCCAGATACTGCAAAGCCGGAGAAAAGCAAACCAGTCGTATCGATACCGGAAAACTCCAGACCCCAGAAACCCAGCGCAGAAAAATCGTTCCAGAAGCGACAGGCAGAACAGAAAGAATTCGATCGACAACGCAAAGAAATCGCCACCATGCTTTCCGACAAAAAGCCGGAAGCTACCAGGGATGATGCAAAACCGGACCGGGAAAAAAGGACCAATGCGAAAACCGATGCCAACGAC
>JAGRNC010000621.1 GCA_020440935.1 Leptospiraceae bacterium
GATGTATCTGTAATCAGTGTAAGTCCGTATCGAAAATGGCGTTGCGCATCGGCCCAGGAAATCTGCCCTTTGGATTCATGGTAGGCTGTAGCCGGTATGCTGTCCGCGTAATTGCCGCCGGCGCCGTATTCGCGAGAATTGACGATAACAATAACATTGTCTACAGGCTTGCCGTAGCCTTCCACCAATCGCTTTAGCGCGGAATAGTCCGTTATCTGGATGATGTAACGGCCGTCGGCAATCTTAGTTTGCAGAAGGGTTCTTCCCCGCGGGGAACCATCTTTCCATTGCCCCGAGGCCCGATCATACCTGGACCGGATCGGTATACCCGAAATCGAAGATGCCTCAAACAATCGTTCAAATTCCAGCGAAGCGCCCTGGAACGGTATCTGGCCGCGAACGGCCTTCTCCATTCGATTTGCGATGCGTTCGTATTCGTTCCGCTCCTGAGCCTGGAAACCCTCCGAAACGAAGAGAAATCGGTAGGGTTGAGCCATCAGCGGGGACCCGATCAAGAGGCCCATGAGTAATGCTATTTTGATTCGCAACATAACAGACCGCAGGTGGACTATAACCACCGATGGGTCAAGTCCAAGTGCGCATTTTAAGACTTTTTCTCAGGCATCGATGGCAGCGCTGGCCTGGACCGATTTGCTATGCTCCACAAATTTGCCTATGCAGGCAGACAATTGTTCCAGGTCAAATGGCTTGGGTAAGAAATCGTTAATTCCAGCTTCCTGACATTTAGAGCGAGTATCTTCAAAGGCATCGGCCGTCACAGCAACAATGTACGGCTGATGGACGGAATTGCTCCGAATTTCCCCCGCCACATGCAGACCGCTGTGGTCAGGCAGTCCCAGATCGAGGAGCACCAGATCGATACCTCCCCGACCCACTCGCTCCAGACAGTCCGTTCCGCTGGATACGGTTTCGCAATCCAGTCCAATGAACCGAAGAAATCGTTCCATCAACAGCTGGTTCAACGGAGTATCCTCGACCAGAAGAATGCCAAAGGAATTTTCGGCGAACCACAGGTCCGATGGTTCCTTTTGTTCCTTCGAAGCCTGCCCATTCTTAACGGGAATGGAAAATCTTGCGATCGTACCTTTGCCAATATCGCTAAGGATTTCGAGTTGCCCGCCCATTCGCTCAACCAGGGCTTTTGAAATGGAAAGCCCGAGCCCAACGCCGCCCTGGCCTGGTTTTCCCGCAAATTCCTCCTGGACAAACGATTCAAAAATCCGCTGAATATTTTCGGATCTGATCCCGCGGCCGGAATCCTCCACTTCCACCAAAAGGCCGGGCGAGGGATGGAACGAAGAAACAGGAAAAATACGAAGCCGCACACTTCCGTGCTCTGTGTATTTTAGTGCGTTTACCAGAAGGTTAGAGATTACCTGCTTCAACCGAAGTTCGTCGCAGCGAATCTCGCCGGGCATACGGGGCGATAGTTCCACCGAAAACGAAAGTCCCCGTTCTCCAAATTGTGGTTCGAACTGTTGCCGTAGAGTGGATACGAAGTCATCGATTCCAAAATCCCCATCGCTCAGAGTAAGGTCGCGTGCCTCCACTCTAGAGAATTCGAGCAAATCGTTCACCAGCGAAAGCAGTGAGCGGCCCGATTCCGAAATGTGCGCCAGATACTTGCTCTGCTCGGCGTCCAGATTGCCGCGATTCAGAAGCTCAACCATACCCAGCATGCCATGAATCGGGGTGCGTAGTTCATGACTTACGTTCGCAAGAAATATGGTCTTGGCCTGCGATGCCTGTTCGGCCTGGATTTCTAGCTTTTTCTGGGCTGTGATGTCCGTATGGGTTCCGGTAAAGCGGATGGGTAGTCCGTCCGCGTTCCAATCAACAATCTTGCCGCGATCTAGAATGTATACCCAGTGGCCGTCCCGATGTCGCATGCGATGCACGTTTTCATAGTAATCTGTTTCTCCGTTCATATG
>JAGRNC010000622.1 GCA_020440935.1 Leptospiraceae bacterium
CTTCTCCGATGATTCGTTACGCCACGAATTGGACGGATACTATATTCTGCGAAATCTACCGCTGTATTGCATGAGCCCTCTGGAGCTGGGCAGTCCTGGCGCAGTACCAAACCATCCCAATTTGGCCACAATCTATCTTCCTGGCACGCAATTGCTGGCCTTTCTGGGCGCGCTTAGTACCGGCTATCGGTCTATTTTTGTAATCACTTCGCTGATCATGATGGCCTGGCTCCTTCGCCGCCGCCGGATGTATTCGCTGCTATTTGCGCATCCTCTACTGATGATAGTATTCTTTTCCGGTCATGTGGACCTTACGGCCCTGCTGCTATGCCTCATTGCTGTTGAGATTGCGTTGAAGCAACGAGAAGCAACCACGCCTAACATGCGGCGAGTATTTCTGATGATCGTCCCTGGAGTATTCTGGATTCTTGCCTGTGCGATGAAACCAGAAGCGCTCCTGGTTCTACTTCCACTGATTGCGATCTGGCTTTCTTCTACCAGAAGCAGGATTTCCGCTATGGCTGGCTTTTGTGTTGGCGCATTTGTTACCGCTGGCTTTCTATTCTACTTTACGATCTACGATTTGTTCCATATCGGCGACATCGAACGATTGGGATTCTTCAGCACGTCGGAGGGCTCCTCTCTAGAGTTCGAATGCTTCTTTTACACTGCAAAGATTTTCTCGGATTACTTTGTAGCCTATCGGCCCGATGCAATGCTCCTTGTGGACCTGGGACTGAGTTCATCGGAGTCCATTCGACTGGTCCGAATGATCTGGCTGCCTGCCTGGGCTCTTCTTACTGGATGGTTTACCTGGAGTCGGATCCTGCTCGGGCGGCAGAAGATACCGGGCTCCGAGGGCAGCACCGCATTTCTATTTCTGGTGCGGCTTTCATTGGAGCTTGCCGCCGTCCTCTTAATCGGCTATTTTCTTTTTCGAGGTAGCTGGCAGCCCTGGTATTTTCTCTGGTTTCTGGTCGCTCTACCACTATTACAGGGGAGCGGCGGGCTCCGATGGGCCTTATTTGCACTGTCGCTGTTGCTCCTATTCTACCTTCCAGTGATCAAATACAGAGTGGACGGAAGCTTCGATCTTTCCTTCTTTTATATGAGTTTCCTGCTTGCATCGACGGGTGGGGCTATGGTATACTTCTGGAACAAAAAATCCGCTTATGGAAAATGAGAGTCATGCGAAAACTAGAGAAGTAAGCCTGTTGCTATCCTGCTTTGCCGAAACCACCGAGCAAAAAGCAAGAAAACAGATACTGAAACGCTTACTGGATGTTATGCCCTTTGGCGATCATCCCATGATCTACATAGACGCTTTGGGCGAGCCAGTCTTGCGGCTAAAGCTCAGAGAGCTATTTGCAGAGTTTCTCAACCGTAGAAAGCTCACAGAAGACCTGCTCCAGGCGCTCAAGAGTTCAGATTCTCTGGATCTGGAAACCGGAGTATTCCTGATCAGTCGAATGAGCGGTTCCATAGATCTACGCTATTCAGATTTTACCCGTTCCCTGGACGAACTGGCGGAGCCTCTCATGGACCGTCTGGAAGATGTTACCGATGAAATGGACCGGCTGGACCTGTTTCGTGAGTATCTATTTGTGGAGCAGGGATTCCGCGGAAATACAGAAAACTACTACGATCCGGCCAATTCCTATCTGAATTCCGTGCTGGAGACCAAAAAAGGGATTCCAGTGTCGCTTTCTGTATTGGCCATTCTAGTGGGACAGCGCGCCGGACTACCCATCGAAGGGGTAAACTTGCCGGGCCATTTTATCGTAAAATACGAAAGCCCCGAGCTCAAGCTGTATCTAGATCCATTCAACGAAGGAAGTTATCTTACCGAAGAAGAATGCTACCATTTCCTGATTCGGCAGGGCATCCAGCCCGATGGAAATTATCTGGGATCGGCCAATGCGCTTATCATCCTAAAGCGTATGTACCGCAAT
>JAGRNC010000623.1 GCA_020440935.1 Leptospiraceae bacterium
CGAAGATTGCACCAAAGACAACGAACCCATATGCCTGGCGGTGGGACCAGAAGGGAGCGGCTTTCCGCCCACCTTTCAGGGCCTGCGATTTAGAATTCCTATGAGCAACCCATTGGAATCCTACAATGCTGCAGTAAGCGCCGGAATTCTACTATATGAATGGCAGAGAACTGCTGAACCATTGGACTAAAACTACTTCCGCAGTACGTAGTTCTCCCCGTGGCCAGGATCCGATTTTCTAATGAAGAGCCTTTTATCCACGGGAATGCCCAGGAATAGCTGAAACAAATCTGTGAGGATTGGTCGGCTGGAATAGTAGCCATGGCCGAGGCCACCGATTCCCAGCACCGGATCGTCTACTTCATTCACATTGATTACGTCCGTCCCGGGAATCTGCTTACACATCCCAAGTCTGAAGTTTCCATTTACCTTCTGCGACACGGCCAATGCATTGTCCCCCGGCGAACAATACAGGGTCGTACGATAGGAGGCCCCCGAAATGTAGGTTCTGTACTTTTCGTATTCGGAGGCCGGGAAATCGGGCGCGAAGAATACAATTTCGCCAAACTTCAGTTTTGGGTTCTCTGCCAGGGCCTTTTTGATGCCCGGAATCACAACCTGATGCCCCATGGAATGCACAATCAAATGCACCGTACGAACCCGGGATCCAAGGGTTGCCAGCCAATGGCCAAAGGTATCCACCGTGCGGGCTGCATTGGCCTGATTCTCGCGGTAGGTTTTTGTAAGCGAAAAGGATTCTAAGAAGCCTCCTTCTTCGGCGCCAGCGGGCCATGAAAACAGAATCAGAGGATATGGAAATTTGAGGTCATACTTGATCTGCGCGGCCCGTAACACCGCTTCTTCAAACTTAACATTGAACCCATGCACAAAGACGATGACTTCATCGGATTTTACTCGATCCAGACCATCATTCAAAGCCTCGCCCGACAGAATCGAGAATCGGTTCTGTCGGTCCAATCCAGGTTCCTCGGCCAGGTCCAGGGCCCCAATTTCATGGTTTCTTGGGACCTGGATACGGCAAATTCCAGAGTTCAAGCGAGGGCCGACCCATACCTGCATGTTGTAGTTGGAGCATAATCCGTCGGTGCTTTTGTTTATTCGGTTTGTAAAATAGAGTACGTCCAGCACTTCGGTCTCGGCGTAGGGCTTCTCGATGCGCTGCGAAAGCAATTTACCCACTTCTGGCGGGTATCCGGACTGGCATGAAGAAAGAATCAGGATTGCGAGGATCCCGGTGGTTAGAGCTGGAAAGAATGTCTGTCGATTCATAGCTTTGCTATACCCTGTTGATTCCCTGGTTTGGTTCCCGAGGATGCCCGGATTGAAAGCCGGATTATGTCTTGTAGCGAGCATCGGTGTCGTAGACCATACATCGGATTTTTCTTTTCTTGCTACAAGCTTTTCTCAAGAGTCATTAATGTATAGGCGACCTTTTTCGATAATAGAGGCAGGAGCACGACGTATGTCTATTCGTTGGATTCGATATTCTATTTTTCTGGCAGTGCTTGCGGGCTCTGCCACGCTATTGTTGATCGAGAACTCCACTATTACCGAGAACACCGGCGAAAACAACGTCGCTGTAAATAATGGTAGCCCTGATCAGATTTCTCTTGAGGATTACAACCCAATAGCCATCGACGATCCCCGGATCGAAGTAGAGGATCTTTCGCTGGATCGTCGCTACTCTCCCGATGGACGGGGAGAGATACTGGACGTAATGTTCAGTATCCGCAACCTTACCAACGATCCGATTGAATTGTATGCCTGGGTGCTTGCTTACCGCGAGACAAATGCAGTTGATGAAAACGAGCGTCGGTGGATTCCGTATCCGTCCTGGCGCGTGTCCGATCCGGCGAAGCGTGAATTTGTGGTGCATTTCATGAAGATCACTCCGAAGGATATTCCGGCGGATAAGATCTGGGCGCC
>JAGRNC010000624.1 GCA_020440935.1 Leptospiraceae bacterium
GTGCATCTATAGGAATAAGTAGGCATGATCCAAAAGTTGGAAGGGGGCCTTGCGATTCAATTCAAAATCCGACGTAAACCAGCGCAATGCCAGGCTACCGAACCGATCAGGTCATCGATGCAGAGGCCTGAATCGATTAGCCCAGTCCCGCTGCGCGAAGATGTAACAGGCCCTGCTCGGGACTGAGATCGGGTTCGCTGTGTAGAATTAAATAGGCGCAGAGCACGAGCCAGACCAGAATCGTAACGATCAAAAACACATCGGCCAGAAGAATATCGGAAGGGTTTCCGTCGCGGATGGCCTCCGGATTCTGGAGCAAGGTATAATAGCGAAAGATCCCTAGAACCACCAGCGGGATGGTCCAGAACAGATTGGCCGCCGCATGAGTGCCCTGCAGGGTGTAGATGGAATAGTTGATAATGGAAATGGATGCGGTAATATTGATAAAGCTTCGCAGCGATTCGGCATGGTAACTTCCGCCGATCATCGCTTCTGCAGGAGACATGCGCACTTCGTAGTAGCGCTTGAAGAATCCAAGAAACAAAGAAATGAAAAAAGCCGAGCTCAAAAGCCAGGGGCTTGCATCTACCGACAGCGCAAATGCGCCGGCCAATACGCGAAGAACAAAGCCCACAGAGATAATGAACACATCCAGCAGAACGATGCGCTTGGCCCCGGCGCTGTAGATCAGATTCATCAGAAAGTACGTCAGAAAAGTGGTGCCTGTGGCTTCATTTAGATGAAAGCCAAGGCCAAGAGCCAAAGTCAGAAGCAATGCCGCCACGAGAAAGGCCAGGCCGGAACCAATGGTGCCGCTGGCCAGCGGCCGATCCTGCTTGCGCGGATCTTCCCGATCGATCTTTCGATCTTTGAAATCGTTGATTACATAGATGGAGCTTGCAAGAAAGGAGAAGCCTAGAAAAGCTATGAGCAGATTCTTGATTGTATCCAGAGATTGTGGCCCCAGTGGATCGTGGACCACCGAATATAGATGACTGGAAAATACAAAGGGCATAAGAACAAAGCCTGACTTTGTCCACTGATATACCCGAATGAGCTTGATGAGCGCCTTAATCTTCTCCACGAATGCACCTTGAAGGCTGCAATCCTGGGGTCAACTAATATGAAACAGATGCCCACCCTGGAAGAATCCGTAAGCTGTGTCATTCCTGTAAGGAATCGTCCCGAACTTCTCATTTCCGCCCTGGATTCGGTGATCCATTCTACAGTCCTGCCCGGGCAGATTCACGTGGTTACTAATGGAGCCCCCGAGGAACGCAAAGCCGATCGCAGGGCTTTCGATCAGTGGCTGGAATCCTACGGTTTTTCGCTGCCCGCGATTCAAAGACCGATGGTGCATTTTCATGAATGCTTGCGTCGGCCTGGACCGGCCGCGGCAAGAAATCTGGGCGTTCAGAAGTCTGATGCTGAGTGGATCGCCTTTCTAGACTCGGACGACACATGGATGCCGGAAAAGCTCCAACGGCAGATTGCCTTCTTAAAGAAGAGGCCCCACCTGGAGGCATGCCACAGCCACGAACAATGGATAAAAAATGGAAAAGAAATCCCAACGCCTCTTCGGTTGCAGCCGGCCACGGGACGGCCGCTGATCGAGTCTCTGCACACCTGTCTGATTTCAGCAAGCTCCCTCATAATTCGAAAAGATGCATTCCTGGCGATGGGAGGCTTCGATGAGCGGTTCCCTTCCTGTGAAGATTATGAGTTCTGGATTCGATTCTTCCTCACTCGGTCCATGGGATGCCTGCCCGAGCCCCTGGTACAAAAGCGATCGGGAGACTGGAAGCAAGTTTCCACATCGGGAATGCTCGACCTGCACCGACTAAGAGCATTGCTTCTTAATGCCACTCACCTCTGCGACATTGGCCTGCAACTGGCTCTCTTAGATTCTGCAAGGCAAAAATCCTCAATATAAATGCAGAAAAAT
>JAGRNC010000625.1 GCA_020440935.1 Leptospiraceae bacterium
TTCACCAGAATCAGATCGCCCGCCTCCAGGCTGTCCACGGGCACATCTTTCCAATCAGAACCTTCTTTCTTATGGGCTTCTGATGGCAGCAATTCCACCAGAAGCTGCAATGCATTGCTGGCGCTCATCACGGATTTCATCTCGATCCAGTGCCCCAGTAGCATCACAACAATCAAGGTTGCAAGCTCCCAGAAGAAATCCTTTCCCGGCAGACCAAAGACGATAGCCGAACTGTATCCGTAGGCAACGGCGATAGCCAGACCGATCAGAGTCATCATGCCTGGCTGCTTTTGTTTGAGTTCAGAAACCAGACCGGTCAAAAATGGCCAGCCACCGTAGAAAAACAGCGCCGTGGCAATTATGAATACGATGCAACCCTGATAAGGTATGGTAACGCTAAATCCCAGAAAGCCCTGAATCATTTTGGAAAGCACCAGAATGGGCGCTGTCAAAACAAGGGATACATAGAATCTGCGTTTAAAGTCTTCGATCATATGTGCATGATGTCCGGCATGTCCGGCATGTCCTCCATGTCCGCCGTGTCCTTCATGCGAGTGGTGGCCCGAATGCGCGCTGTGGTCACCATGGGAATGCTCACCTGTGTGATCGGCATGGCCCGAATGCGAACCGTGCCCTTCGTGCGAGTGGTGGCCTGTATGCCCGCTGTGGTCAGATTGTGAGCCGTGCCCTTCGTGCGAGTGGTGGCCTGTGTGCCCGCCGTGGTCAGATTGTGAACCGTGCCCTTCGTGCGCGTCATGCGCCATGTGAGAGCCATGCTGGCCATGCGATCCCTGGGCACTATGCCCTCCAAAGATCATCCTGCCATCGGTCCGTTGCTTTTTTATCTATATTCATTGGTATCCTCCTTCAACTTCGATCCTGCATCCGCAAATGATGCGGAAGGGAATCAGGATCGCACCGGGGAAAACGCAGGGACGCAGCCCCGGTTACACTTTTTTTACCTCCTCGGGCCCAGCCGGTGGCATGGACTCTGGCTGGCCCCGGAAAGTTTCATTGATTAGTTCAATCCCACTCACCGCTCCGAATTAGCTCGCGCTCCTTCCAGATTGTATAAAGCACCGGATAGACAACGAGCTCGAGCAGAAAGCTCGTAAGTAGACCGCCAATCATTGGGGCGGCGATCCGGCGCATCAGATCGGATCCTGTTCCGTCACTCCATAGTATAGGCAACAACCCGAGAAAGGCAGTGCCCACCGTCATAATCTTGGGTCGCACCCGGCGGACCGCTCCATGCATCACCGCATCGATTAATCCTTCTCGGGTTGAAAGCAATCCTCGCTTCCGGTAATCCTCGTAGGAAAGATCGAGAAACAGAAGCATAAAGGCGCCGGTTTCAGCATCCAGCCCCATGAGCGCAATCATACCTACCCACACGGCGATCGAAATATTGTAATCCAGCGCATAGAGCAGCCATACGGCGCCGATCAGACTAAATGGCACCGCAAGAACGATAATTCCGGTCTTCACCCAGTTGCGAGTGTTCAGATAGAGCAGACCTACAATCAATACCAATGTCAGTGGAATCACCACAAGCAACCGATCGTGCACCCGCGACATATTCTCATACTGTCCGCTGAATCGGTACGAATAGCCCGGCGGAAGCTTCATCTTCTGCGCCAGCGCTTCCTTCGCATGCTCCACGTAGGTACCAATGTCCACGCCCTGGATATCCACAAAAACATATCCAGAAAGCAATCCATCCTCGTTTCGAATCATTCCCGGTCCGGAAACAATGTGGATTCGCGCTACCTGACTGATGGGGATCTGGGCCCCGGTGGATGTTGTCACCAGAGTTCGCCCCAAATCGCGCAACGACTCACGCGATTTTCGCTGGTAACGCACGTGAATTGCATATCGCTCCCGTCCTTCTACGGTTGTACTGACATTTTGCCCGCCCACTCCAATGCGGATGGCCTTGTGCAA
>JAGRNC010000626.1 GCA_020440935.1 Leptospiraceae bacterium
CGAGTACTTCAACGAGGTTCCCGGAAAGAGTGCGTCCAACGTTGCATTCTATACGGTTTTGGGAGGGGCATTCCTGACATGCTGCATGGGGGCAACGGCGATGGCGCATAAACATTGGCTGTTGCCAGGTTTGAAGCTGGGCTGGGAGATCGTTCTCATTCTGGCCATACTTAAATCCCTCTGGTCTTATCGGTGGAAGGCTGCGCCTCTGGGAATTTGCTTTCTTCCCCACATGATTGGATTTCTGGTGGAGGCCGCCCTTCCGGATTGGCAATTTGCGGAATTCGCTCCGCCGGGCGGTAACCTGATCGCGCTTTTGTCCTTTTCGGCTCTTCTGGCCCTTGGAAATCGCGCTTCCAACCGAAAGCGGACGCAAGCGGAGGCACGTTCCCGCGGACTGCAGAATGTCGCTTTTAGAGCGCTACGCGAAGCCGAAGATGTCAAGGAGGCCTTCTGGCATCGAATGAATACGTTGCTCGCATCGCCGCTGGCCGAATTGCGGGCATCGGCTAGTGCGCTATTCAACTCCGGCAGTCATGGACGACAGGAAGATCTTCGCCGGATCATCGCCGAAACCGATCGGATCATACATCTTCTCGACAGATCGTCCCCAATAGAAGAGGAAGCGGACCGCTTGATCTCTGCGGCTAACCTGGTGGAGGATACTCTTGCTATTGTAAGTATGTTCCCCCCCGAAATGTACTGTGGCTTGAAGAACGATGTCGAACCACGGTATTTTGTTCGATTACAAGCCCGAGGTTTTGTTCGATTACTTACCTCGCTCATACAGAATTACATTCTTCTGCGCAACTGCAAGTCCGTCCGGGTAGTAGCTTCCAGTATCGGTAACGATCTCGAAATAAAGATCGAAGAGACAGAAACAACTATGGGTTCGATCGGTATGAATCGAAGCGATGCTGGGCGGACCACCCTTGCTCGCATTGAAATGGAATTTCTCAATCAATCCGCCGTCGCTCTGCTTCCATCCGTGCGAATTCAATCGCAGGGCGATGGTTCGGTGACGCTCCGAGTGCCCTTGCATCCACCCCCCGAAGCAGATCTTGAATCCAGTGGCGCACTATCTGCAGCGCAATCAAACCAGACTGTTGCCGTGATCTCGACCGATCCGCTTTACGGATCCAGGGTCCAGTCCTGGCTGCGGGATTCTGGCTATGGGGTGCAGTCGATACCCCTCCAGACTATTGGGGCAATGTCAAAAGTAACGGCGCTGGTTCTGGACCTTGTCAGCGTCGATGAAGATACGATCTCTATGGTTCGTGCATTTCGCAGAAATCAGCCTGTTCCCGTTTTGCTGCTCATCCGGGCGGATGCAGGCGGCTCCCGTATTTATGATCCAGGTCCGGGAATAATCGAGCAGGTAGAAAAACCCTTCTTTGAAGAACAATTTCTCTCGGCCCTATCGGCATTACTGGCCAGTCAGGATCGTCTGAATCGCGAAAAAGAAAAGTACAATGACCTATCCCGCTCAATTCCAGGACGGCTTTCCCGTCAGTTGCACGATTCCCTTGGATCCAGGCTGACGGACTTGCGTATACTGGCAGATCGATTAAATTCTGAAGCGTCGCATGGTAGCGAGCAGCTGGCCGCAGAAATTCAGGAAACCATCAGCCTACTCCATGATTGCATCGCAGAAACGGACGAATCCAGCGCCCTGACCGAAGATCTGTCGCTGGGCATAGAAGAGCACATAGTCCGACGTTACACCAGGGCCGGGCGCAAAATTCGGCGTACGTTCTTTCGAGAACCCCGTGGCCTGGCGCCCGGAGCGGCGGAAGAGCTGTTTCGAACTGTGCAAGAACTTGTTACGAACGATCTTAAATATGGATTCGGGTCCTCGGAATGGCAACTGTCCACTGAAGGTTCGGCTTTGTTGCTTTCCGTAAAGGCTGCGAGCAAATATGAATCCAGCGGCGCGGCTGGAT
>JAGRNC010000627.1 GCA_020440935.1 Leptospiraceae bacterium
CGATCCAGGCTACCCGTGGATTTTGAAAATTCCGATTTGGAGACGCCTCCCGTTCTTTCGCCATTCAGCTCCTTTATTCCAGGGGTCGCATTCTTCCTGGTAGGCGGCTGCATGTTAATTTTTCCTTCCCTTTCTGGGCAGTACGAAACGATTACCGGTCAGGAAAGCGCCGGCTTTATCACTACTTTTTCAAACCTGCAACAATTCATTCTATTAAGCAGTCAGTCCAATCACCACGTTTTCCTGCATTCTCATCTGGCGGATTTTCTTCCATGCGTTATCGCGCTGGTGGGTCTGGGGCTTCTGGAATTTACGGCCAATGGATTGCGGGAGAAGACGCGCCCTCCCTTTCTTGGAAGCCAGTCCGGCTTACATCTTGCCTTTCGGCCCAGTCAGCTGGACTTTCTGGAATATCTGCAAAATCATGTGGGCCAGATTAGCCCGCTATTCGAGGGCGGGCCCACATCCGTTGGGCGATCGCCCAGACTAACCGATGGAATTGATCGCGGCGCTCTCAAAAGATCCGTGGCGGAAACCCACGAAGATTATCGATTCCAGACGCTTGAGAGCGAAAATCCGTTCTGGAACGACATACTTCGTCGGCTAAACCTCAGTAATCTATATACAACTCAATGGGAAGTAATTCAGAAAACAGCCACCGGGCAGAAAGTAATCGTTTCCATGGAACCGGGTTCGGGAAAGATGCTCAGCGTTTTTCTGGCCGCCATCTATCAGGTTGTGCAAAGATTTCAGTCCGTATTAATCCTGGTTCCAAACGATAGCATCGCTGATGAAATCAAAATCGAATATTATTCCAAAATCCAGGACCTGCACTGGATGCAGGGATTGTCGCTCCAGATCCTTACCAGCGACGAAGAAAGGCGAGACACCGGCCACGTAACGGCCCTGGCCATGCAGGAGTTGCCCAGCGAACGCCAGCCCGATATTATTCTGGCCACTCCAGATCGTTTGCATGCATTGCTGAAAACCCGACATCGGGCCAGGGACTTTATTCGAAACCTGGGATTCGTGGGCATTGTGGAAGCTTCGCTGCACGGCTTCATTCAATCCTTTCACACAGCCATGGTACTGCGCCGATTCTTCACCATGACCCGGCTGGTATTTCGCGGACGGTACGGCGCACGTTGGATGGGCGAAGACGGATTCCCGGAACTGGGCGTATTGGTCACCATGGAGGCCTGCGCAAACCCTGATGCATTCGCTTCCTTCCTCACCGGACTTGATTTTCTACCTTCGAATGTCATAACTGCCTCGCAATCGCCCGTTCGCGATAAGAACCTGTATGCGATTCGGCCCTACCAAAAAAACGAAGACGAACTAAACGGACCTCTTTCGATATTCAAAGCGGCCCTGCGGTTTCAGTCTCTGCCTTTCCTGCTTCTTGGATATGGCGAAAACCTGATTCTGGCCGACAAGTTACGAATTGCTCGCATGGCCGAGCAGCAGACCGGCGAATTGCGCTCACGTATTATGAATTCCCTCTTTCTGGAATCAGAACTGGTTCGTGGCCGCAGCGAGGCAGGGCTTCCCAATCGAAACCGGTTGCTCGAAGCCCGAACCGCTGTGTTAAATCTTGGCGACGATCCTGCATCTTCGGCTGCGCTACTTTCGGCCATGGGTCTTTTTGCGGCCGGCGAGCCTCCCCTGGTTCTAATTCCCATTCGTAATGACCAGGATCTGCAAAGGGCGCAAAAGGTAACAAGAAGTGCAGGAATGCCGAACAATGCGGGCAGCTCCCCCAGGCAAATGATTGTTCCAGACTTTGACGAGCGAACATTGCCGGTGCTGCAATCGCATCTGCATTGCCTTTTTGAAGAAATGGATCGCAGCTTCCTGCGCGGATATACCCGCTCGGATTTGATGGCATTTTTTGGAGGGGGCCTGAATCATCGGATGGCAGAGCTAATTCAGCGAAGTCTGG
>JAGRNC010000628.1 GCA_020440935.1 Leptospiraceae bacterium
TGTTACGCCGGGCAATAGCCTTAGAATAGCGCCTAGAAATCTCCTGGCGCAAAAACCGGATCATCCTGTTCAGTATTGAAATACTTCTTGCATCGATCCAGATAGATTCGAGCCGCTTTATCCTCGGGAACAGCTTCGTAGATACTCAAAAAGAGAGCTTCCGCATCGGTAAATCGCTTCTTGTGATAAAGCATAACCGCCTGCTCAAAGCGTTCTTTCTGTGCTACTTTTCTATCCACGAGCTCCGCAGGATCGCCATCCAGGACTTCGTACACTGGCACCGATCGAGTTTTTCCTTTTACCCGCACTTTGCCCATGAAACGATAATTAATCTTCATGTCTTCCAGTGCCTGGCGCAGAGTGGCTTCGCTTACGATAATGTGCGAGCCCATTTTCTTGGTTAATCCTTCCAGCCTGCTGGCCAAGTTTACCGCATCGGCGATCACAGTGCTTTCCATGCGCTCCTCTTCGCCGATGGTTCCCAGCATCAATACGCCCGTATGTAGTCCTACGCCAATGTCAATGGGCTGATATCCCTTTTTCTTTCTATACTCATTGAAATCCAGCAGTTCCAGTCGCATGTTGATGGCCGCTTCCACTGCATTCTTCGGAGCATCCGGGAAAAGGGCCATAATGGCATCGCCAATGTATTTGTCGATGAAGCCGCGGGAGTTTCGAATCACGGGGCCCACTTGCTTCAGATAGGAGTTCAGAAAATTGAAGTTTTCCGAAGGCCGCAACGACTCGGAGATTGTCGTAAACGAACGGATATCGGAGAATAACACCGTCATTTCTTTCTGGATTTGATCGCCCAGTCGAATGTTCAGGATGCTCTCCTGGCCCAGGTGCTGCAGAAATTCGCGAGGTACGAAACGATAATAGGAGGCATTCAATGCCTGCAAGTAATCTGAATAGGCGCGAATCTCTTCTACCATGCTGTTGAATGTGTCTGCAAGAACGCCAAGCTCGTCATTCGTCTTTACATCTACTCGCGTGTCGTAATCCCTTTCTTTTACTCGCAGAGCCCCATCCTGAAGCTTTGCAATGGGCCGCGACATGAAGCTTGCCAGAAGATAAGAAAGAAAAAGGGCGAGAATTAGCGAGGCCACAACGCTGAATACGCAGATATAAAATAGATCCCTGACTTTGTTGGCTTCGCCGGTGGCATCATAGTCCAGACCGAGTATTGCGATGGTGTCGCCGTTGCGATCCTTGATCGGAACAGCGGCGGAAAGCCAGGTTCCCCACTTGTCTGCAATGAACTCATCTTCTGCGGAAGGAAATCCATCAAATGCACGGATAAAGGAAGACTGCTTTACGCCATAAAGATTTGCGATGGGATTCTCCCAATCGGGGGTGTCATAGTCCGCGTCGGCTAAAAACCGTAGTATTTTATGATCTTTACTTTGGGGTACTGGTACAAACATGTACGCGTACTTAATATTTGATTCCTGCTCTTTGCGCTCCTTTCCGTCGCTACTGATTCGTACTGTGCTCTTTTTGATGTTACGCAAAATGGTGACCAGACGCTGAAACTGATCCGTTTTCATTAGACGGGCCGAATCGGCCTTTTCGAGCGATTCCAGTGTGTCCCCGGGAGCAATCCCCAGAATCTTATTAGAATCCTGAATGGATTTATCTCGGATTTCCTCATTTAGAAAGCGAATTGCGTCCCTGTCTTCCCGGGTCATGCTATTCACCGAAGTGCGGGCGATATCCATTAGTCGCCCACCCATGACGTCGAGGATCATTGTCTGGGTGCTGGAAAAGATCAGATAGGCCGTGATCCCGGTAGCCGAAACGGCCAGGGTGGACACCACAATCATGAGCTTCCAGCGGAATGGGAATTTTCCACTACCTGCTTTCAAATTTACCCCCTGACGAATAGCACCACGCCATCTTCTCCGGGCAGCGCTATGGAACGAATCTCTTCGTGCACG
>JAGRNC010000062.1 GCA_020440935.1 Leptospiraceae bacterium
ATGTTTCGTAGGAATATGATATCAAATGGGCCAAAGCCCGATGGTCGATGCATGAGGTTCCAGGTGAAGAAGTTGCATCGTTCTCGAATTTCGGACCGAATGATGAATCGACCTTCCTGACTACGGATTCCTTTCATGCAATACCGCTTGCGAAGCTTTTCTGGAATCTTATCTGCCATCTCGATGGGATACAGGCCTTCCGTGGCCGTGGCTACTGTCTTTTCGCTGATATCGCTGCCCGAAATTTGCCAGCCATTCATTCCGAATACCTCGGCGCAAACCATGGCCGCTGAATAGGCTTCGGCGCCCGTACTGCAGGCGGCGCTCCAGAGGCGAAGCGGTTTTCCGGGCTGTTCGACTTTGAACCTGGGCAGATACTCTTTTTCCAGGTATTCGAAGTGCGCTTCTTCGCGAAAGAAGTAGGTTTCATTTGTGGTCAGTGTATCGACCAGTATTTGCTTTTCGCGGCCCGAACCGTCCGCTTTCACAAACTCCACGTACTCCTGGTAGTTCTCCAAACCCCGCTCGCGCAAGATCTTTGCCAGGCGACCGGCCACCAGAGACTTCTTGGCATCGCTAAGTAGTACTCCGGAAAGCGAGAAAAACAAATCCCGAATTTGTCGGAATTCTTTCTCGGTTAAATTTAAGCCATTGGAGCTCATCTTATTGGTCGTAGTACTTCGAGAAAAAGGCAAAGCTTGCCTTTAACCGACTATTCCAGAAATGAAAATCATGGCCTGCGCCTGGAACCATGTCCAATTGGACGGGAAATTCTTTTCCTTTCGCCGAAACAATAGCATCGTAAAGGCGCTGCGTCTGCGAAGGAGGAACGATCTTATCTGCCGTTCCGTGGGCCAGGTAAAGAGGCATGGCCCAGTCCGCGGCTGCATGCTGCGGATTGTCGATGGTCTTCCAGCGTTCCTTGAATTTTTCGTAGGGCCCGTAGACCGCGCGCATTAGGTTGTCTCCCGGCATTACGCTCTGGTCATAATCGCCAGAAAGCGAGGCTCCTGCTCGAAACAATCCAGGATTACTCAATGCGATCTGAGCCACTCCGCGTCCCCCTGTAGAAAGCCCCAAAAGAAAATTGGGCATTCCCTTCTGGAAGAATCCATATTTCTTATGTAGTTCCGGAATGAGGTGCTGGTTAACAAAGACCAGACCGGGATAGCGGTGCCATTTCATTGTGGTTTGCGGAAAATACTGACTTGCATAGAGACTGATGTTCATTTGCGGAAGAATCAAGATCATCGCATTAGCATCGGCGAATTGCTTTAGGCTGGTTTCTTTGTACCAGCGCGACTTATCAAATTTCCAGCCAGGCAGCACAAGAAGTAGGCGATAGGACTGGGCGGACTGCGTTTTTAGATCCGGCACATATAGATCGTAGGCCACGCCTTCGCATTGAAGGTTTGCATGCAGCCCTGGCTTCAACTCCAGCGAATAGCCGGAAGGACGGGCCGGCGACGGCTCTGCGCAGGCCAGTAGCGCTACCACAGAGATCAGGGCCAGAAAGCGCATTTGCATGGTATTTATTGTAAGGCGGTCAATGTGCGGTCAAGGCAAAGTGATGGTGTTATTTGCCCTCAGAGAATCGCGGAATTGGACCCAATCCTTCTGAAATCTCTCCACCGCAGCCAGCATATGAGCGACGAATCTGGAACCCGGAGAAAACGTTTTGCAGTCCACCCAATCCATCCCCGAATGCTCCTCAGACAGGGTGATTTCTCCTGAAATCCAGGCGCCAACAAAGGCCAGGCCCAATGCCTGCTTTTGATCCTTTTGCACAAAATGCTGGAAACAGAATACAGGATCGGGATTGATTGAATACGTTACGGCCCCTAGTTCTTCGCGTACTTCGCGGGCCAGGGTTCTGTGAAAAGGCTCAAAGAATTCGTTCTGATTAATGCGACCGCCGGGAAGATCTCCTACTCGATCGTGGCGGTCCTCGAGAATCAGAAGCTGGTCTTCGCGCAAAAGAAAAAGCTTCAAAGTGATCTGGAATTGGCCAGGATCTTGAATCAAGTAGTTTCCTGATCGATTAGAGTGGGGCGTCCATCTCTAAAGATCACTTCGCGACCGATGGCTCGGGCACATCGCTGCAATCGCTTTTGCACTCTGGCCTTGCTCGAATTCATCAGCTGCTCCAGCTGAAACTGCAGTTCCGATAGAAATAAACCTTCAACGCGGCATACCGCTTCCAGCATATCTTCGAATGCCTGACCGGTGTAGGTGTCCAGATTCTCGAAGAAGTAAATTAGAATACGGCTGGTCTCCAAGACATCGTACAATTCTTCTTCCGAAAGTAGTGCAAGGATGCTTGCGCTAAACTCCACCAGCGGCTGATGACGAAATACACCGGCCTCCAGGCGCTCATCGTATGGCCAGGGATTACGTACCGATTCTTCGATTGCCTGAATCCAGGCAGGCGATAGCTGACATTGACTGATTTCAAACATGGAAAGAAGACAGAACAATACTTCGCTCTGGAATTTCTTCTCGATGGTTTCCATGTAGCTGAGCGCAAGTTCGCCATTCCAGATGAAGTTGTAACTACAGTCGTACACGTTCTGGATAAATTCGGCGGAGAGTTTGTCGCCCAGATCAATGCCGGCCTCTTCATCCCGGACATATCGATCCATCACCTCGGGACGAGTAATCATCAAGTATGCCAGTATGATTAGCGATTCTGGAAGGGGCTTTCGAATCTCCATCATCCGTTCCAGAATATTTAGAACCTGGCCTTCATCTTCCAGGCTATCCAGATAGCGCAATGCAAGCCAGATATCGACCCAGTCTTTCTCTTTCAGGAAGTTCTGAGCGGTTTCATGGGGGAAAGTTCCGCCTATGATTTCGAAGATTGGGAAATCGATTTCATTGAATTCTAGATTCTTCTGCAGTCTGTAGGAACTCTCATCCAACCTGGCCAGCAAGGGCAAACGCGCTTCTTTGAGGTAAAAATCTGTCACCTCTGGATTTCCGTTCAGATCACGATAAGAATGCAGCGCTTCTGTGAGTTCCAGGAGGCAGAGGTCCAGAAGCCCGCGTTCTCCGGAGAAGAAAGGATCATCAATCTCCCCCGCCAGCTCAATCAGTTCCATGTAGAAGTCTTCGTCCGGGGCTCCATTCTCGATCCAGAACAGTATTTGGCGGTAGATTAGCCCCGCCAGGTGTTCTTCACTTTTGTCTTTGCCTTCTTTGTAGGCCCTGTACTGGGCCAGGAGCTGATACTTCATGGAGTCCCCTTCTGGCTTCTTTCAGAATTTACAAACATGATTGCTGCTACCTTGTCTTTGCATGACGGTATATTTTTTCAAGCCCATCTGAATCTGGCCAGATAGAATTTTCCTTCTCCAGGGTTCGCGCCATCTGGTAATAGATTCTAGCATTTTTTAGATATTCTGAATAAAGATCGGGCTCATCCGTCATGAGATTCTTTCCGCTCAATGGTTCTACCGAAGGAACTAAGATACCTGGCTCCAAAAAGAAATGTTTGAACAGTATTCGGTCTCCTTCGATCCAGCCAATTATATCGGTGTCACTTCCGCCCGCAAAGAATGCAAACGGTTTCCCATTATTCCCGTAAAACTGTGATGTTAGATCCCTTCCCATGGAACAATACACGCTTCCGCCACCGCTCAATGCCAGGATAGTGGGCAACAAATCCAGCTGGGAAGCAATGTCCGACCGAATTTGCGGCTGCAAGAGGTCGGGCGCATAGATAAACAGTGGAATCTGGCGATCTTGCAGATAATTCAACCCGGCATGCTGCGTATGATCGGCCACAACGAGGAAAATTGTGTTCTTGAACCAGGGCTCCTTACGGGCCGATTCGAAGAATTCCTTCAAAGATTCGTCCATGAAGCGCACAGATGCCGGAAACCCCTTCATATCCTTTGTTCTGGCATCAGAGGCCAGCCTGCTTGCAAAATCGGCAGGAATAGAAAAAGGATGATGGGTGCTCTGGCTAAAATAGGAGGCAAAGAAAGGGCCTTCTTGCTCATTCAGATGTTTTAGAAATAGCCGCAGCACCTGACGATCATCGAATCCAATGGTGGAACTGGGCGCTTCATCGGTGAGGTTCTTCAGCGCCTCCTGTCCTCGAACGATCTGGAAACCGAGTTTGGGTAACACTCGGTTGAGATTATCGAAGGTGGCGTCGCCGCCATGATAGAAACTAGTATGATAGCCATTCTGCGCCAGCAATGTGGCCAGCCCTCCGAATCGGTTTTGTATCTGAGAAGAACGCAAGATCGTTCGACCGGCTCGATCGGGAATGCCGGTGAACATGGCAAAGATACCATTGGCGCTTCGGCCGCCACTGGCAAAGAACCGTTCGAAGTATACCGATTGGAATAGCAGATCGTTCAAAAAGGGAGTAAGTCTGGGATCTCCGCCATGGTGTTTCAGTAATGAGGCCCCTCCCGATTCCAGAATTAAGAGCACGATGTTTGGTTTTTTCACCGTTCCTACGGAGCGTTCCAACATCGCCGATTTCCCGGGTGGCATATATCGCAGTAGGGGAAACTCATCCGAAAGAAAAGCATCGGAACGATCGATTAATGCTCGGCTGTAGCGCACTGCTTCCTGGCGATCTACTACCGGACGAAATTCTTCTTCATCGGACAAATCTCTGGATACGGTAAAAACGCCATTCAATGAAAGCTGATCCAGATACGAGTTTCCTGTGCGCAAAGCATCGGCCGGTCGAATGGGACTTGCCTGGAACCCGCCACGGGAAAGCACCAGCAATAGAATGGCCCATAGTAGAAGATGCAGAATTTCTTTGCCGACCTGGAAGGTTTGCTTCAGCCGTTGCGGAATCCAGATTGCCAGAGCCACGAATATGTTTTTTAATGTTAAGACCCCCACCGAGAATACAGGAGAGCGTTCGATAGACGATCGCGCAAGCATGGGAAGATCCACCAGGTAAGCGCTGAACTCCCATCCCAGGTGCCGATCATTGAATCTGTAATTATAAGCGCTGGAAAGCATCAATCCGATTAAAAACGCAAAGAAAGCAAGGTGCACGGCCAGTTCGATCCGAAACGCCCATGTGGCTGTGGAAAGTCCTGCCAGGGTTTCTTTCTTTCGCATCTTTTGGAGAACCCAGAAAAACAAAAGCAAACCAAGTCCAACGAGCATTCCAGGAAGCAGAAAAACCGGAATTGTAGCCAAATCGAAAGGAATTCCGCGAACAAAGGCCAGAGCTATATCGGCAGGAGCGGGCGGCGATTTTGGATAATTGTATACCAGAAAGAATACTCTTCCTGCAACTAAGATTAAGAAGGCGGTTAACAGAAGTAGAATGCGCTGCTTCCAGGCGGTATTCTGCAGTCTTTTCACTTCGCCCTTTGTGATAGTTTCGGTTTCTCTGTCAGCAGAATTCCTGGATCCTGGGTGTGTCCAATTCCCGATGCCTGACCATGCATTCACGGAGCCGCCGGGCGGAAAGCCCCTGAACCCGACGATTCTCGCATAAGCTCGTAGCAGGTCATCTCGCCTTTGCCCTTAACATTTACAATTCTTGGTTCGCTGCACTGGAATTGATTCTTAATGCGTTGATAAAAAACTTCCGAAACCTGGATTGTTCCATCTCTTCCGCTGGATTCCATACGACTGGCTGTATTTACCGTGTCTCCCCACAGATCATAGATGAACTTTCTGGTTCCAATGACACCCGCAATAACAGGGCCGCAATGGATACCAATTCTCGTTTGCAGGGGCATCCCGTCGTATAGCTGTCGGGCCACGATTCGTTGCATCTCCAGCGCCATCCGTGCTACCAGGGCTGGATGGTCGGAGTTGGGTACTGGAAGTCCGCCAGCCACCATGTAGGCATCCCCGATGGTTTTGATTTTTTCCAGACCGAGACGTTCGCACATTGCATCGAACTCGGAGAAAAGGCGATTGAGCATGTCCACGACTTCATCCGGGCTGCGCTTTGCCGAGAATTTTGTGAATCCTACGATATCGGCGAATAGAACCGATGCGTCTTCGAATCGGTCTACGATCAATTCTTCGTTGTCCTTTAATCGTTCGGCAATGGGGGCGGGGAGTATATTTAGCAATAAGGCCTCGGCGCGATCGCGCGCCTTTTGAAGATCGACGGTTCTCAGTCTTACCTGTTCTTCCAGGTGAGCGGTATGATCTTCGATTGCCTGGACCATATGATTGATCCCGGTAGCCAGACTTCCCAGTTCATCGTTCGTTTTTATGTCGGACCGCGCCGAGTAATTGCCGTCTTCCACTTGATTGACCGTACCAAACAAGGAGCGCACAGGAGATAACACCAATCGATCTAGAAATATCCAGATCAGAATTGCTGGGAGGATGACTCCCACAGCGGTCACAATGATAGCCGCGATCAGTATGAACCGTCGGAACTGTTCGATCTTATGATCATATACTTCAATGACCGTGAGCCCGACGCTTTTCTCGTTGGAATCAAGGATTGGCGCCATTACCGTCATGTACAATCCATAGTTACCGTCCAGATACTGATCAGAGATGAATGTTTTGTTATCGCGTATAAGCTCCTTATAGAACTCCAGGAATTGAGGATCGTCGATAATTGGCTCCCCCGGTAATACAGCGGGCTCGCCCTTTTTCCCAGATAAACATCAACATCGATGTCCGTGCCCGGCAAAGTTTCTTCGCTCAATCGCAAGTCTTCGAGTAGATCCGTCTGCAAAAGTTTGTGCGGAGCCTGGACCTGCAGGGGGGCGAAAGATTCTATCTGTAAGAAGGACTGATCATTTACCAGAATGGACTTTGTGGAAGGATCAAAACGAAATCGCAGAGTTTCATCGTCATACTGCACGCTTGCTTCGTTGACAGATTCATTCTGGAATACTCGGAAGCGCGCCTCTTTTTCCGATAGAAATTCAATAACTACAGAGAAGTCCTCCTCTTCGATCCAGATGGTGGAATGTTTTAGCTCTTTTCCATCCAGTATGTAGACAACTTCGCCATCGATGACGCGAATCGTATAGAGATAGGTTATATCGGGATCGGCCTCGACCACCGAGCGCATAAAATCAATCCGGGACCGATAGGATTCCCGTTCTGTATCTTCGTAGGACGACGCCTGCAGATATTCGTCGCCTCCAACGGCCGAAGATACGGCCCTGGCCAGGGTTAACTTTTCCTCAAGGAACTGCGAAAGGAACCAGCGACTTCCGAGATGGTACGTCAGTATAGTCAGTCCGCTGAAGGCCACTATCAAAATGCCACCCAGGATTAGCAGGATCTTCTTCCGCATGCGCGACTCTGCATTGAAACTTTGATCAATCAAACACTATTTGTATTCGGTCTTATGCGTCGGTTCGGTCCGGGGGTAGAAATCTGTGAATTCGTCTTTTGGGCGGGCTCTATGGCAATTATTGCGGTACCGATTCTCCTTGATTCTGTGGCCCCTGGCCAAAAACTATCTCGGATGGAAAAAACAACAGACGTTTATGGCGTAGGCAATGCCATTGTGGACACTCTAGCATTTGTAGATGATGATTTTATTCGCGAAAATGATCTACAGAAGGGGGGCATGACCCTTTCGGACTCTCAGACCCAGGCATCGTTGCTGGGCGCGCTGTCGCATAAGAGCCTGGAGCTGCGCTCCGGCGGATCGGCGGCAAATACTATGATTGGAATTGCTCGAAGCGGCGGTAGCGGCTTCTATACGGGAAAAGTGGCCCGGGATCCAAACGGGGAATTCTACCGCAAAGATCTGCTGGATGCAGGCATTCATTTCGATGTGCACCCGCTTCCGGAAAGTACGGGCCCTACGGGCACCTGCGTTGTAATGACGACTCCGGATGCCGAGCGAACAATGTATACGCATCTGGGAGTTTCGGTGCAGCTGAGCGAAAAAGATATTGAACCCGATCGCATTGCGAAATCTCGCTATGTTTACGTAGAAGGATATCTGTTCGATGGCGAAGGGCCCAGAAAGGCATGCTTTACTGCACTGGAAGAGGCAAGAAAGAATAATGCAGTGCCTACATTCACTTTTTCCGATCCCTTTCTAGTAGGACGCTATCGCGAAGATTTGCACGCCCTCGTGCGAGATTATTGCGATGTGGTTTTCATGAACGATGAAGAAGCCCGGGGATTTACGGAAATGGAATCCCTGGAGGAATCGGCCCGCTACATTGGAAACATTGTGGATACGGCATTCATCACCAATGGAAAGAAGGGCGCCATAGTAGTGCACAACAAAGAAGTATTCGAAGTGCCCGGATTCTCCGTCAAAGCCATCGATACAAATGGAGCAGGGGATTCCTTTGCTGCCGGAGCGCTTTTTGCTCTGGCGCGCGGTAAGACGCCCCCGGAAGCCGCCAAGTGGGGTAATTTCCTGGCGAGCGAAATCGTGCAGATCCACGGCGCCCGGCTGGACAAAGACTACTCCGGCAAATTTCAGGAAGTATTGTCTTGATCAATACGGGTGTCCTGCATCTGACCAGCGCAAAGTCCTGGCGAGGGGGCGAACAACAAGTTCTCTACCTCGCCCTGGCGTTGGCCGAGCAGGGCATCCGACAGTGCATCGTGGCGCCTCCCGGTTCGCAGCTTGCTGTAAGAGCCAGGGAAAAAGGCCTGGATGTCTGGGAGCTTCGGATTCGCGGGGAAGTGGACATCTTTGCCGCCCGTCGCATCCGAGAGTTCGCCCTTCAAAATGGCTTTGGGCTCTTACATGCCCATACAGCCCGTGCGCATAGCATTGGATTACTGGCCAGGCGTAAATCGGACAAATTGCGTCTTATCGTCTCGCGGCGTGTAGATTTCCCGGCCAGGCCCAATTTCCTCAGCAGAATGAAATACGAAAGCCCCTTTGTGGATCGATACATTGCCATATCGCGCAATGTGGCGCGCATTCTAGTCAGCGACGGCATTCCAGCGGATCGAATTTCGGTGGCTTATTCCGGTATCGACAGTCAGCGATTCAAGAAGCTGCCTTCATCGCAATCTTTGCGCACCGAGTTTAATCTGGGCGATGCCATGATTCTGGGAAATGTGGCCGCGCTGGTGGATCATAAAGATCATCGCACATTGTTGGAGGCTGCCGGCGTTCTATTGGAGCTTACCGAGCGATCCAGCGGCCCCGAAAAAAACTGGAAACTGGTGATTGTGGGCGAAGGACCATTGCATGGATTCTTGCTGTCTCTGGTACAGGACCTGGATCTGGAAGAGCGCGTGGTGTTCACGGGCTTTCGCCAGGATGTACCTGCCTTTCTGGACCTCTTTGATTTGTTTATCATGAGCTCCAAAGAGGAAGGATTGGGTACCGCTGTTCTGGACGCCATGGCGGCCGGTCTGCCCGTGGTGGCTACAGCGGGGGGTGGAATACCCGAGATGGTAGATCACAAGAAAGGAGGTTTGCTCTCTCCGGTGGGCGGTCCCCGTTTATTGGCCGAAAACCTCTACCAAATGATGAGCAAATCAAGTCTGCGACAGCGATACGGGCGCTACAATCGCCGCAGAGTAAAAGACTTTGACTTTCGCGCCACCGCCGAGCAGAACCTCGCTGTCTATCAGATGGTTCTTGCGCAGCCTGCAAAAGCTACGCATTAGTCGGGCAGATCCCGTAAAACTTTTAACTGACTTTCTTAATAAACTCTTCGGCATCTGGTTCGGGTTTCTGGCAGGCCATGTCTTTGCAGATGTAAGCCAGAGCAGTATCTTTCTTCTCCGGGATAGGGCCCTCTAGAAGCGGCAGACCAGCCGCATGGTTTAAATCCATCTCCGCATGGCATGCCACAAAAATCGCATCGGGATCCATCCGTTCCATCATATGGCCGATCATCTTTTTGTATTGCGGATCGTCCTTCGATCCTGCGGTAACTGCGAATTCCCGCGGAATGTCATGCATCAAGAATAGGTTCATGCACATATACGGGTGGGCCTGCGGGTATTCGAAGAGCGCACCCTTAAAATGGCTGAATATATGCCGCGCAAGTCTTACGTAATCGGCAGCTTCGTAGCCGTAATGAGCCAGAGTGAGCAATAACCTGATGGCAGCTGAATTCCCGGAAGGTATTACGCCGTCGTATCCTTCCACCGGTCGCACCAGTAATTCCTTTTGCTCCGGCGGAGATTCGTAGAACGCCCCGGGATTTTCGGGCTTGAAGTTGGAAACCATCTTGTCCGCCAGCTCGCGCGCTCGCATCAGATGCTGCGGATCCAGGGTGGCTCGGTACAGATCTAGCAGCGAACCTCCAAATAATGAATAGTCGGAAAGGGTTCCGGCGTAGCGTCGCTCCCCGTCCCGAAACCTGCGATAAAGGGTTCCCTCTGCATAGAGCCGCGACCAGATAAACTCGGCGGCTCTGGAAGCCATATTGGTGTATTCCGGTTCCTGAAGCACCCGGCCTGCCAGCGATAGCGCCGAAATCATCAGTCCGTTCCATGAGGTCAGTACCTTGTCATCGCGAAGCGGTCGATTCCGTCGTGCGCGACGGGATAGAAGAGCCTTTCGAGCAATGGCCAGCTTCTGCACAAATCGTTCATCGGCGCCAAATTCGGAGAGCGGAACAGGCTCGCTCAGGATATTGCTACCCTCAAAATTTCCGCGCTGCGTTACAGCCCAGAAACGCAGGATTCGCTTTCGGTCTTCCAGATTCAGGCCGGCCTCTTCCAGCACGTCCAAAAACTCCTTTTTCGACCATACATAGAATTTGCCTTCT
>JAGRNC010000629.1 GCA_020440935.1 Leptospiraceae bacterium
AATCGCAAAACAGTACCCGCGATACAGAGGCGCGGGCAATCATTCCGGGGAACCGGAATTGGAGAAAATGGTTTGAACTTTTCTGTAGCAAAGGGATCTCTTGCCTCTATGTCCATGTCCATCCCCGAGGAAATTCAGCACTATGAGAAGAAGATCTATGATCAAAAGCAGCTGATCGAGATTTCTCGTGCCTTGAATTCCACTCTGGATTATAAGTATCTCATTAATGCCATCCTGGACATTTGCCTGGCCCAGGTCCAGACGCTACAGGCGGCCCTTTTTCTGACTCCGGAAATGGATGCAGAAGTTCTGACCATGGTGGAAGGCTACAAAGGGTTCGACTTGAACCTACCTCCGGAAAGCTATCAAATTTCCGTGGAATCTCCTATCGTACTATTCTTTGAAAATCATAACAAATCCCTGACTCTAGAAGAATTCGAAAAGAATCTTCCCGGAGACGAAACTCTGGAAATCCTGCGAAGGCTGGGCGCCGAGCTAATTGTACCCCTGCGAGCCAAGAACCGGGTGATTGGACTGATTGTACTGGGCGAAAAGGCTGTGGGTGGGGAATACCCGGAGTCGGAGCGCAGCTTTCTGGTGGATCTGGCCAGTCTGGGCGGGATTGCCGTGGAAAATGCCCGTCTCTACGAAAGGGCAACCGTGGATCTCATGACCGGCCTTAAGAATCATGCCTACTTTCAAAGCCGAATGAAAGAAGAGCGGGACAAGGCCGTAAAGCGCAAGACTCCGCTGGCTTTACTCCTGACAGACGTGGACAAATTCAAGAATTTCAACGACACCTATGGTCACCAGGCCGGCGATGAGGTGCTCAAAGCAGTGGCTCGGGTACTCATTGATTCGGCACGAAATACTGACTTTGCAGCGCGCTACGGAGGAGAGGAGTTTTGCCTGGTAATGCCTGGCGCCGATCCAGATACCGCCATGGAAAAGGCCGAAGAGATCCGAAGCAAGATTGAGGAGATGGTGGTTCAATCCGACGAAAACGAGCTAAAAGTTACCATGTCGGTGGGTATTTCTTCCTTTGATCCGGAACAGGATATTCGAACCAACAAGGGCCTCATTAACCGCGCCGACAAGGCTCTATATGCATGCAAACGGGCTGGAAGAAATCGTGTGATGCATTACAGTCCGGACATGACCTGATCCGATACTTTAAAGACATAGAGGCGCATTTGCGCCAACCACGGATGACAGTTGCCGCTAGACGGATCACAGGGAGGTGAGCCATGGCTACAGCCACTGTCACACAAGAAAAAGCCGAAGAAGTGAGCTTGAGAAAAGTACTGCTTCGACTACGACGCGAGAACCATTCGGTGGATGAAAAGACCGGCATTCGCTATCAATGCGATTGCAGATCCGGCGAATGCAACGACCGGCGCTGCATCCGGGGCCTGGTTTAAGGATAACTTATTCGAGGATGGCCCTCTGGACGTCGTCAGGGCCACAAAGAATGGAATGTACCGAAGGTCGGACTCGAACCGACAAGGGATTGCTCCCGGTGGATTTTGAATCCACTGTGTCTACCAATTCCACCACTTCGGCAACAGATTCCAGAGCCATTGCAGCGGTCCGCGTGTAAACAACAATTATGTTTCTAATATTCAGCGCCCAGGCGCTCGGCAGTGATCCCATTGAACTCGATTCTTCGCAGCTGGCTCATGTTCGAGCCCGACGACTGACCGATGGAGAACAAATCCATGTGGGCGATGGCAAGGGACTACGACGCACCGGTAGACTACGCTGGAATTCAAAGAAGTCTGCGGTTGTGGAACTGGATGATGTACCACCCGAGCGCCGCATCGAAGACCATCTTACTTTACTCACCGCCGTACCCAAACCTTCTCGTCGGGATTGGATGATCGAAAAATGCACCGAACTGGGATGCAGTGAATTTGTGCCCTGTGATTTTCGAAGATCC
>JAGRNC010000630.1 GCA_020440935.1 Leptospiraceae bacterium
GCCCGCTGCGGGCATGCCAATCGGCATGCTCTTTTCCTGATAGACCAATTTCGCAATGCAGCCTTCCTTTGACCATGGCCGATGAACAAATCGCATCATTGAATCAGATTGTGGCAATCATTGATGAAAAGGCCGCTAAGTATAAAGACGAAGTTTTCGATATGCCCGAGGTCCGGGCCCGGGCAGAAAAGAAGCTCATTCTGGATCTGATCGTTGATGGTCTAGACCTGGCCGAAACCGTGAGCCCCAGGCCCCTGGATTTGATCGACGATCTTCGAAGGCTCCAATCCCAGTTGCAGAACATGGCCTGAACGAACCGTGCGGGGGGAGACGAGGCCGCGAACCCTGTCAAAAGCACAATTTCAGAATCTCCTGAACGAGGATTGGCTTTCCTGGTCGGAATGGACCTTAGAAATAGATCCAGCATTTTCAGATTGTTCAGAGTTGCGAGGCGCTTTGCAAACAAGATAGCGCAAAGATGAGCCCTCGGCTTATCCCAGCGAAAGCGCCCCCGATGGACATTTTCCCACCTGTTCGCGGATTTGCTGCTCTTCGGCTCCGTCCACATTGATCCACGGTCGCGCCTTCGGATTGAATACGCCCGGAAGCCCTTTCACACATACCGCGGAGTGCGCACAAAGATGCGGCTGCCAGACCACAGTTGTTTCGCCTTTCTTGTAATGCATGGTTCGCTGCTTTTCGCTCATTTCCTACCTCGTTTGCCAGAATGTAGAGCCGCCGCGCGGCCCGGGCAAGACAAAAAGGGACGCCGAATACCCGCGTTTGGCCGTGTGCACCCATTTGCCAGGTTCCAATGCTTTTGAGGCAGTGGTAACAACCGCGCTCTCCTCCCCAAGTTCATCAGAAATCCATTTGCACAACTTAGGACGGACCCGACGGAACCCAGGAGAATATGCGACTTCGTGTTAAATCAGAAGGTTGCCTTTAAGACGAAACCAGCGGAGTAAACGGCTCCTTCTTAAGACCATATCAATGCTTTAAGGCGAACCCAAAAGAATAAGCGACTTCGTCTTAAATCAATAGCATGCCTTTAAAGCGAATCCAGTCGAATGGTTTGATTCGACTTACAATCGGAACTTGGGCCTCAGACCGATAGTGTGCTACTCATTGGACATAACTACTTATTCGATGGCTTGTTGCTTACTACTTGCTCCCAGCGATTGGTATTTCTTCGCAAATGCCTCATTCGGTAATCGGGCCTCGTTTTCCCGCTGAAGTTCAGGGAGAAGTCCGTTCACAAAGTACATTTCAATCACTCCTTTGTTCTTGGCTGGAATCGGCCCACGGTATTCGCAATCAAAGAAGTCCTGCACCAGTTCGTAGGTATCTTTTGAGATGTTAATCTTACCGGACTGCCCGGAGGATTCGCATCGGCTGGCTGTGTTCACAGTATCGCTCCAGACATCGTAGGCAAACTTCTTCTCGCCAATTACGCCCGCCACCAAATCGCCCGAATGAATTCCCAGGCGCAGTTCCCAATAAGGCAAGCCCTGCTGGGATTTGATCTCTTTCATCTGTTCCATGAATGCCTGGATCTCAAGAGAAGCCAAAATGCAATCAACTGCATGGGTGGGCGAAGGAACTGGCAAACCGCCGGCAAACATGTAGCTATCGCCGATAGTCTTGAGTTTCTCGAGATTGTGTCGTCCGATTACATTATCAAAATAGGAAAAGCAACGGTCCAACTCAGAAACCAGATCTTCGGGACTCATGGACTCCGAAATTTGCGTGAAGCCAACAAAGTCAGTAAAGCAAACGGTGGTATTTTCGAAATACCGAGGCTTACTCGATCCACTCTTCTTGAGCTCGGCTGCAATCTCCTGGGGCAGAATATTTAGCAACAGCTGCTCGGATGCTTCGTGTTCCTTTGCCAGTGCATCCTCTGCGCGCTTCACCGCGCGAACAAATGCATTTATCA
>JAGRNC010000631.1 GCA_020440935.1 Leptospiraceae bacterium
CAGGTGCATATCATTGGCAACCACAGGTCCGTCCGTGGCCGAACGACCGGGACCAACGACCCAGTTGTTGGAGGCGCCTGCATCCTCGGTGCCAAAGAGCGCTTCCATAGTTCGGTGCGCTTCGTAAGCGGACTTCAAACCATCGAGACTGGCGGTGGAGCCAGTAAGTATATCGGGCGCCCCGGATACATACTCGGGAAACAATTCGGCCAGTTCCCTGGGGCCAAGCTTCTCTTTCAGGAGACTATAAAGTACTTCATGCGAAAAGGCAGGGCTTAAATCCCAGGACATTAAATAGAGCGCCGCCAGAGAATCCTGTGGTTTCCAGGGCTCCGGATCATAGCCCAGCAATAGAAACTCTACCGGTTTCGATTCGCGCTCCAGCGCCAGATTCACACCTTCCGAGAAAGCGATAAGCGCGGCCTTGATTTCCTGGGGTTGCGAAGCATAAATGTCATCCGGAGGTCGTGGTGCCGTAATTGCGCGAAACAACATATCGGTGCGCACAGTAGACTCTCCCAGAACTTCAGAAAGTCGTCCATTGGCTGCGCGACGGAAAAGATCCATTTGAAACATTCGATCCTGGGCCATGGCATAACCCAGGGCAAGATAGGCATCATGTTCATTGGCTGCATGGATATGCGGCATCCCATAGCTATCGCGATACACATCCACCGGCTGGAGCAATTTGTCCGATTCAAGGCGGCCATTGTAGGAGGGCAGACGAAAAGTCAAAAAACCGTACAGTGCAATCAGAATGCCGATGATTGCCGCAATGGAAATGTAGGTAATTTTCCAGAGTCGCTGCTGAAGCATGGCTCAATTTTTTGATCGATGATATTCTGTAAAGATTTCGTTTTCTATTTTCTCGCATTGTACGAGAGTCCAGGAACGTTGATCAAAATTTTCGATGCATTGCTGCATTGTAACGATTCCGGGAAGATCGTTTTGTCCAAGAATGTAGGGGACGATGGTGATAAAGAGCTGATCGACCAGGTCTGCTGCAAAGTCGGATGCGTTGAGAGTAGGGCCGCCTTCGAGCAGGATCCGATTATACTGACGATGATGTAACTCGGAAAGAATATCCGATGGCGAAAGAGCATCGGAAAAGTACAGCTCCGCCCGATTTTTCAGATGTCCGGCCTGCGATTGCAGGGAACTTGCTGCGATAATAAGCGGCTCGGCCTCAAAGATCCGCAAATTCTCTGTCGGCAATCGGCTGCGACAGACCATGACGGGCCTGGGTCCTGGCGTTCCGTCCCGTAACGTGAATCGGGGATTGTCCTTTTCCACCGAGTTTCGACCAACAATGAGCGCCTGCGCACGACTTCGGTGTTCATCCATTCTTTGTCGATCGGTAGGCGAAGTCAGACCATGCCAGGTTCCATCGGGAAGCATAACTTTGCCGTCCAGCGTCATAGCCATGTTCACACTCAGCGATTGCTTCATTCCTCCAGGAATCAGGAACAATCCGGGTTGCCCACCAAAACCCCTGGATCCGCTGCGGCGCGGTCTTTTTTTTCTTTCCACCCATAAGAAGCCAGCGCTCCATGAACCATGGCCAATCCAACCCAGGTAAAATCACCCGACGAAATGCTGCAGCAATGGAAAGAGTTTCGCAAGCAGGTAGTGGACTATTTGAAGTCCATTCCAGAATCCGAATTTCAGGCCGCTCCGGAAGGCGGGGGATGGTCCGCATCGCAGATAGCCGAGCATTTGTATCTTACTCAATGGAATATGGCGCGTGCCGTTCCCGCCATCCTCGGAGGAAAAGTGGGATTGGATGGTTCGGAGTGCGTTACCATCGACTATGATTCAGTGGAGGGCGAAGTGCTGGCTACAGGCAATGCCGATGCGCCCGAAGTTGTGATTCCTTCACAGAACTGGGATTTAACCACTTCTTTAGAGCATCTACAGAAGGCCATGGACAAAG
>JAGRNC010000632.1 GCA_020440935.1 Leptospiraceae bacterium
ACACCGGGTCCGGTAAGTCCGGTCGGTTGGTCTGGATTATGCGGTGCGGTCGCCACTGAAATACCGTAGTATTGGCGATGAGTATGAGCCGGTCGGCCTTTTCGGGCATACACGATAATACAAATGCTTCGTTGTCTTTCGAGGAGCGCGCCACATATCGAATACTTCCATCATTGATTAAGCATCCCGATGCGCCCGGGGTATCCACAAATTGCACCAGTACATCCCCACGCGTTGCAATGGGCACCGACTCATCGAATAGCAGAAATGGACGCAGCAGCGGTCGTGATTGTGCCAGATTGGTTTGCACATATTTGAATTCAGTGCGAAGCTGATCGTTGTATCGCGCAATGCTATCTGGATCTTCATGCCGAAGTCTGATGATCGACTCCTGTCGGGCCGTGCTGGTCAAAGTGGCTAACTGCTCCATCATTACTCGATGTTGCTCGTCCTCAATTGCATTGGAAAGGCGTAGCGGATAGCGCAAGAACTGATTCTGCAACTGAACCTGTCGTTTTAGCTCCAGGGATTGCATGGCGTTGCGATATCTTCCGTTCTGGATGTAAAAGGTCGCCAGGGAGTCAAAATAATCGGACAGCCGATTGGCCACGCGGTATCTAAGATCCGGAAAGTCTTTCAAGATTTGAAGCGAGCGATCGTAATTGCGCGAGGCTGCCCCAAAGTCCTTCTTGGAGGCATAGGCGTCGCCCAGGCTGCGATAGGTGGCCCAATATTCGCGCAATGCGTTATATTCGTAGGTTTCGTCGGCAAGTTCATTCAGTTCGCGGATGGCGGCATCCAATTCGCCGGTAAGCAACAGGGTTCTTGCACGGTTCAGCTGTGCCCGCATCGCTTCAAACCCTGGAACTCTTCCTTCATCCTTCAGGGCTTTTAGCGCACGGTCGAACAATTCTTTGGCCTGATCCGCTTCCCGAGCAGTCTCTTCTCGATCGCGGTTTTTTGCGGCATGCAGGGCAATGTAATAATGCAGCTGGCCTTCGATCACCAGAAAGTCCACCAGTCGCTGGTTTACACGCTCCTGAACCACCGGATCATCGCGACCTTCACTGTAAGCGAAGTCCGGATCTTCCGTTGTCTTCTCATCTATATAGTCTTTCTTAATCTCCTGGGCGTAGCGGACCTTCTGGTTCTCCAGAAGCGCAAAGGAATCGCGTAGATTGCCCACGGATGCAATCGGGTCTCCTGCTTCGGCGGCCATAAAAAGGACTACATAGGAATTCTTGAAGTTGGAGAAGAAGCTTTCCAGAAAATTCCAGTCCAGAGCCTTTTCCGCCGCTTCCTGAAACGCTTCGTGTGCTTCGTCAAATCGCTGGAGGTTTACCAGGTTAATGGCTTTCTGATTCATGGATGATAGAATGCCGCGTCTTCCCAGAGCAACATCGCCATCTTCCGATTCAAAAACATCCTGACGCTTTTCAATCAGCGAAAGTGCATGGTCCAGGTCTCCCAGCATCACTGCATTTTCCAGCTGAATACCCAGCGATAGCTCGTACTGCCGAAGGCTTGAAAAGCCGTATGGGGTGCGTCCTTCTCCGATTACAGAGAAATCCTCGCCATAGGAGAGCAAACATCCGAGGGCACGACCTCCGATGGTCTGCGGTTCGTAGCGTCGATCTTCGCGGTCCAGACCTTTGTTCAGACTTACCTTCTCTGCTAATTCGGCATTCTGGTTGGATGATTCGAAGGAGCCGGCCGCCTGGTAACTCATGGCAATAAAATTCAAGAGTCCGGAGCGATCCACCCCATCAGCGACCTGAGGTTCCTGTTTATATAGAAGATACTCTGCTTCTCGGTATGCCGAAATCGCCTCCCTGTACTTGCCTGCTTCGCTTAGAGCCAGACCGCGGAGCGATGAAATCAGCGCCAGACGATAGCGACTACGCAGTAGCTCTTCGGTGGCTTCTTCCA
>JAGRNC010000633.1 GCA_020440935.1 Leptospiraceae bacterium
CCTTTTCAATCATGGGTCGAGCGTCCAGAAAATGTAGATTTTTCGATTCGATCCTTTCAAATGCTGCGGCGAAGTCGACTTCCGATACCGGCCGCACATGGGACGGTTGGCTGCCCCCCTCCCCATCCGCTTCCTTTTTTACCGGAAGTCCCAGTTGCGAAAGCGCACCCAGAATTTGCGAAATAGAAATGCCACCGATTCGGGCAGCCATGGCTACGGTGGTTTGACCGGCCATGATCTTGCGCAGAACTGGGTTTCGCAATTTTGTGAATCTGGGACTGAGTTGAATCAGCGCTTCAATGGCGGCGGGGTCGGCCGCAATGATGCGCGCTATGCGCGTGTCTCGATCAATCCATTTTTCGCGATTCGTGTTCATCGACGTTTCACCTGGTGCTCCATTTCAGAGGGATTCCTTCTGGCCCTTTCTCTGGAATACTGAGATTGTTATAACGACAGCAGCCTTTCGAGGCCGGATTCTTCGCTACAATGAATCAGCTACAGCAACTACCGCCAAAGCCAATGGACCCGCTACCGGTTCGAGTGATCTTCACTCGGAAGATCTGCGGGCCGTCCTCCAGATACTCCCATTCGAATGCATTGGGGATCTCTGCCTGCATCTGAAAGTACAATGGCTTGGGATCGTGATCATTATAGATCACAAAAGATTCACCATTACTCAATTCGTTAAAGCGTGAGAAAATTGCGGGATGTTTGTCCCGGGGCTCCAGAATGGTCACATCCAGTTCATTTTCTAATTCCATCGTAATCTCCTTTCTTTACTGCCCGATGCAATCGAGCGGAGACGTCAATGCATCGTCCAGAAACCGGGCTCTAAAAAAGACGCCGGGTCAGCCCGGCTGAAGTCGCTTTATGGTCCGAGTAACTCACGATGCAGGCCGTTCTAATACGTGAATGGAATTTCTGCGCCAAATTCTGGCCCATTCAGGAAGGTCATCCATTCCGGTATTCGAACGGTTGCGCCAATACCTGCGAATCATACGCAATTTAAATTACTTCGCTTTGATATAGATCAAGCGCGGAAAAGAAAACCGGCGGTCCGGTATTTGATGCGAGATAGACTGGAATCTACGAATGAAATGGATCTTCGCCTTGCGGAGCATGCAGGCGCACATAGCCATCGTCTTCTGTAATAGTGCCTTTCTTCTTTAAGGCAGTAAGGGCACGACTGAACGCTTCTGGCGAAACTCCCAGATACAGGGCCACTTGATTCTTGGGAATATTGAGATATACTTCCCGATTGGCCGCACCCAGTGCCTCCAGAAAGAAAATGACCCGCTCCTCTGTGCTATGTAGCATCAATAAGGTTGTTTTATTCTTAAAGAATTCGGCGTTGGAAACAAAGTCTTCCTGAAAACATTGTTTTAGTTCCGGAAATTCATCCATCAGTGCGAAACAATCGTTTCCAGGAAGATGAATGACCGAGCCGTCGCGAACGGCCTCACAGGAGGCGGGATACACTTTCATGGATTTCAAAATGGGCAGCGCTGCAACAATACTTCCCGGAAAAAAAAAGTTCAAAATTGCTTCTTTGCCGGCTTCGTTTAGCTGATAGATCTTAAAGATGCCTTTTTCGATGATGTACGGACCCTTGAACGGATCACCCTGTAGAAACACTGTCTCCCCTGCCGCGCAGTGGATGTGGCGGGCCACACGCTGTAGCCGTTCCCTGCATGGCTCGGGCACCTTCTTCCAGAATTCCGCTTCGGACACAGGAGCATATTGAGAATTTCGTCCAGGGATTCAAACCAAATGCGGATGGCCGTCGCAGGAAATCTGAAGCGCTGCCATCTATAACCGGAGCCGTAGCGTCTGTACTCCATGCGAAGTCCTATCGTCTGGAATCCCTGCCGAAAAGCCGACGTGCATTCCTCTGCGGTAAGAGCCTGGCATCGGACCACGGCAGAGA
>JAGRNC010000634.1 GCA_020440935.1 Leptospiraceae bacterium
AGCACTGCGTAAGGCCGGTGTCGGGTAGCCTGGTTCGGGTCAAGACCGTAATGATATATCCAATCAGACCTTCCTTCGAGCAGCTCGGATCGGCATCCTCGCAATCCACGGAAGCTATGTTGCATTGAGCCAGGAAGATAAAGCACATTACTAGAGGATGGGCCGTTTTGCTGGTACTCATAGCTTCTGTTGTTCGGCATCCGATGGGTAGAACTTAAGGCGGTCGCCGTTTTTTTCCATTTTTTTGCTTGCAGCCTGGTCTATTTGAACCCTCATTTATTGTATGGACGTAAGAATGGCAAATGAACTGGGAATGAAGAATGTGAATTACTTCAAGCCCATGAAGAATACGGAGCCTACGCCCAATCCGGCCAACCTGCCAGGAGTGCCCACGGCAGACCGTCAGTTGCAGGATGAACGGGTGAACATGACGGCATTGAGCCCAGATGCCACTTCGGATCGATACAAGATCATAGGTGGTACAATCAACGTAATGGCCTAATAGCCCTCTAGTAGCCAGAGTTACAAGTCTTACAGCTCAGTGGGACCGGCCTTGTCGGCTGGTTCTAAAAACGAAAAGCCGCATCGAATATGCGGCTTTTTTTGTCTCCACCATCCCCTGGTTGGGGTGAATGCTTATTGAGTATAATTTAGGTCCGCTAACTAAGCTAAGCGCCCCGGCAGACCGGGATCATTCCCGGTAAAATAGCTCGAGCAGATTTCCATCCGGATCGGATACAAGCAGAGACTCTCCGCCCTCAATGAGCAGCGGGCCCTTGATAATCTGGATATTGCGCTGTTCCAGTTCCTGGATAGCCTCGGTAAAATCGTCCACATCGAGGATAAAGGAAAGGGAGAATTCGCCAGGGTTTTCTATTCTAGACGAGAAGTCAGGAATGAGATTGAATCGAATGGCCACCGGATCCAGTCGAACCAGAGCATGATTATCGGATTCTTCGAGAAGCTCGAAATCCAGAACTTCGGTGTAGAACTCCACAGATCTCTTCAAATCTGATGAGCCGAGCGATATATGGTGCAGTCCTTCAACGAGTATCATAGGTTCCTCTGGAAAAGCCAGCTTTCGGTATCTGTGGCACGGAATCAATGATTTTCCCAAAAGATCCGCAGGTCGTTAAGCAAATGGCCAGATGACCGAAAATGACAATGGCTAACTCTATTCTTGTTATGAAAACGAAAAACGCAATGATTTTATCTCTTCTGATTGGGCCGCTGGCGCTGCTGGCCGACCCGGTGCAGGTCTCCAATCGGGTCTCTCTCACCAATCCCACCCGCGCTGTCGAAAGCGAGCAATCTGCTGCCACTTTCCGATTCGATCTAAAGAAAGGGGATGTACTGACAGTAGACAAGCTACAGGATATCACCCTGGCGCGCCAGCAGTCGCAGGGCAGCCGGGAGGAACGAAACAAAATCATTCTCAAAGTTACAGAAAACCAGACTCCGAAGGAAAGTCGGCCGGTGGCCATCCTGGAAGGCGAATTCCATACCTATGCGCGAACTCCCGCCGGGGTTGGTCCGTTCAAGAAGGAACAGGCATTTCGAAGCCAGTTTAGCGTTTCGGATCTGGGGCATTATGAGGTGAGCGATCATTTTATTATGCCCAATCTAAGAAGCCTGCCTACTTTTCCAGAAGAGGAAATCAAACAAGGACAGTCCTGGATCGCGCCTGCCATGGAAACAATGGATCTGCAGGGCGAAAAAATCAAGATCGATATGAACGTTAAGTATCGGTACGAAGGCGAAGGATTCATCATCGATCGCGAGGGTAAGCGAAGAAAGGCACAGAAAATTGTGTTTTCCTATCAGTTTGTTCATCCGGTGAATCGACCAAATTTTCCGCTTAGAAAGATCGTTGGCCTTTCAAAAGATGAACTCTGGTTCGATACGGAACTGGGTATTCCAATCTA
>JAGRNC010000635.1 GCA_020440935.1 Leptospiraceae bacterium
GATGCTTACAGCACGCGCTGAAGAAATCGACCGGGTTCTGGGCCTGGAACTTGGCGCGGACGACTACGTCACCAAGCCATTTTCGCCCAGGGAAGTGTCCTCGCGCATCAAAGCAATCCTAAGAAGATGGAACATGGCATCGGAAACGCCCTCGGTTCCATCCAATTCCCGATCATCCGCTGGAGCCGTACCCGCAGTACCGGCGACTTCTGAATTGGCGGGATCCGCGATGCCGATGCCGGCAGAAACGGATGCATCGCAATCCAGCGAGGGCCGTTTTGGCGACTTTCAATGGAATGACGAAACGAAAAGAATTCTGTATCGAGAGAAATCGCTGGAGCTGAGCCCGTACGAATATGGTACTCTGCGTTTGCTCTTACAGCGACCTGGAATGGTCTTTAGCCGCGAAGCGATTATGGAGCGAGTCTGGAGTGAACCCGAAGATAGTTTTGACCGCGCCGTGGACACAGTGATCAAGAATATCCGGAGCGCCATTCGCAAGGTAGATCAGGAAGCAGATCCTATTGAGACTCGTCGGGGGCTGGGCTACTGCTTACGCGTAAGCTGAGCGATCCTGCTTAGAATGTTATGAGTCTGTTTCTTAGACTGATCATTGGACTGTTTCTCATTCTTGGTCTGGCATTCTACTATTTCATAGACTCCACCATGGAAGAGATTCGTCCCCGCTACCTGGAGGCCGTGGAAGAATCGATGAACGATTCGGCGCATTTACTGGCCGGATTCGTCGAGTTGCGGCTTGAACAGGACAATGGTCAACCATCGCTGGACATTTCCGCGCGCATGAATCATGCCATCGAAGATCTGGAGCTGATCATGGATCGTGGAACGGAGCGACGATTTCATGCACAGATCTACGATTTGCTAAAAGAGCGAATGAATCTTTCGGTGTACATTACCGATGCGCGGGGCATTGTAATTTTCGATTCGCTGGGGCGATGGCAGGGCCGCGATTTCTCGCGTATGAACGATGTTCTTTTAACGTTGCGAGGCGAATATGGAGCCCGTTCATCGCGAATGGTGGAATCCGACCCGCAGACCGGCGCGCTCTACGTTGCCGCGCCCATTCGTTACGGAGATCGCATTGTTGCATCTTTGACGGTAGTAAAACCTAAAGATAGCGTTACTCCATTTATCGACCTGGCGCGGCGAAGATCCTTAATTGCTGCGCTGGTCACGGCCGGTGCAATTTTCTTGTTCGGCGGGCTGATCTTCTTATGGGTCAGCCTTCCCGTTCAGCGACTATCGCAGTACGTATCAGACTTGCGGGCCGGTAAGCGGGCGGACCTGCCCGCTCTGGGAAATGGCGAGATCGGGCGGCTTGGCCAGGCGCTGGATGACCTTCGCAAGCAGCTAGAAGGTAAAAATTACGTCGAGCGCTATATACAGACGCTTAATCATGAAATCAAAAGTCCACTCACTGCATTGCGCGGATCGGTGGAATTGCTGGAAACGGTTTCCGCCGACCGGCGGCACACCCTGGTCGCAAATATTCAGAGCCAGACCACTAGAATTCACAACATGATTGAAAGGATGCTGGATCTGTCGACGGTGGAAAATCAAAATCGAGTGCAACGAGTGGATGTAAATCTTGCAACGTTACTCTCCGAACAGCAGCAGACCATCCAGGGACATTCCTTCGATAACCAAATTGGTACCGGAGAGTCTTCCATCGTTCGTGGGGACTCTTTCTTGCTGGGTCGCGCTATCTCCAATCTTCTGCGAAATGCCGCAGATTTCGCCTCCCCCGGCTCTACGATTCGTTGCTCCATACGCCGGGAAGCAACTCTGGCAGGAAGCACGGATCTGATTCTAGAAGTCGAAAACGATGGTCCTGTAATTCCGGATTATGCCCTGGACAGAGTTTTCGATCGTTTTTATTCCCTGCCGCGTCCGAGG
>JAGRNC010000636.1 GCA_020440935.1 Leptospiraceae bacterium
ACTGCTCGTATCCGTACTCGTATCTGTGGGAGTGTGGTGTTTTGATTTGTGTGCAGTTGTTACTCCAATACAAATAAAAAGTACCATAAAAAGTAGTGCTTTCATTTTTGCCGCGGCCAAATCCCGCCGAATGATGAATCGTGTTCAGGGCGCCAAGCCATACGGCGAAAAGATGGAAGAGATCCTGGCGGGTCTGGAGCATCTTTCCGCATCTGCCGATTCTCCGCTTCTGGAGAAGAAGGACAATCCGCAGAAGTACCTGCTGGTGGTAGTCACCGCCAACCGTGGACTCTGCGGCGGCTACAACTCAAATGTGTTGAAGCTTGCTCGATTTCGCATCGCAGAACTGCAGCAGCAGGGCAAAGATGTGGAAGTGCAGGTAATCGGAAAGAAAGGCGCTTCCTATTTCAAATTCATCAAAGTCCCTGTAGAAAGAGTCTACACCGACATTGACGATACATTTACGCTAAGCCGCTCCTACGAACTGGGTCGCTATCTGATGGATCGATTTCAGGCCAAAGGATGCGATGTAATCGAGGTAGTATCTACTGTATACTATAGCTCGGCCACGCAGCTTCCGGAAGTAAAACAAATGCTTCCCATTGGCCAGGAGACTACTGCGTCGCGTTCCCACATGCGGGCTTCCACCGGTACCGGTTCCGAGGAACAAAAGCCCGAAGAAGGATATCGTCAAAACATGATTTTTGAGCCCGATGCGGAAACCATCATCGAAAAGCTGCTTCCGCATTTGCTCCAAACTGTACTATTCCGTTCCCTGCTCGAAGCGGTTACCGCCGAGCAAATCTACCGAAGGGTGGCCATGAAGGCCGCCAACGACGCGGCCGGGGATATGACCAAATCCCTGACGCAGCTATACAACAGAAAACGTCAGGCAAGCATTACGCAAGAACTGGCAGAGATTGTTTCCGGAGCGGACGCCATCGCATAATGGCGGCTCCCAATCCTGGCCGCGGCAAAGCCGATGGCGGGACAGCCGAAAGGCAAGGCGAAAGCCGAATCGCACCAAGGTGCAGCTCTACATAATGAGGCGAGGTAAATATGGCTACTGCGACAGCAAATAAAGGAAAAATCGTCCAGGTAATTGGATCGGTAATCGACGTTGAATTCCCGGATGGATCTATCCCGGAAATCTACAATGCCCTGGAAATGACCGTAAAAGTCGAAGGCAAAGATGAAAAGCTGGTCTGTGAAGTGCAACAGCACCTGGGCGGAAATCAAGTACGCGCGGTAGCCCTGTCTTCCACCGACGGATTGATTCGCGGTCAGGAAGTGACGGACACAGGGGCCCCAATTTCGGTTCCTGTGGGCGAGCCTACCCTCGGACGCATTTTCAATGTTCTGGGCGATGTCGTGGATGAAGGTCCTGCCGTTCAGGTTAAGGAAAGAATGCCCATCCATGCGCAGGCGCCTGCCATGGAAGATCTGGAGCCAAAGCAACAGATCTTCGAAACTGGTATCAAGGTTATCGACCTTCTCGCTCCTTACACTCGCGGTGGTAAAACCGGTCTGTTCGGTGGTGCGGGAGTAGGAAAAACCGTACTGATTCAAGAACTGATTAACAACCTGGCCAAAGAGCACGGCGGTTATTCTGTGTTCGCCGGAGTGGGAGAAAGAACCCGCGAAGGAAACGACCTCTGGCTGGAAATGAAAGAGTCCGGAGTAATCGAGAAAACCATTCTTTGCTACGGTCAGATGAACGAGCCTCCTGGAGCGCGTCTTCGGGTTGCCCTGAGCGCCATGACCATGGCCGAATATCTGCGCGATCAAATGGGCGTGGACTGCCTGCTCTTCGTAGATAACATCTTCCGATTCTCGCAAGCTGGTTCCGAAGTATCCGCACTCCTGGGTCGGATGCCTTCTGCGGTGGGATATCAGCCTACATTGGCC
>JAGRNC010000637.1 GCA_020440935.1 Leptospiraceae bacterium
ATTGGAGTGATCAACACCGGCGATTGGCTTCATAGTCGGACCATGGTAATACAGGAAGGTCGTAGTCTGATCGGTCTGCGAATGAAGTCCCGCAAGAAATGGAAGAAAGAGTTCCTTCATTCCCTGAGCCGTCAATAAGCCGACCCCGAAATACCAGTTTCCGTGGCCGCCTGTAACCGGCTCCGTCGAGCGTCGAATCAACCGTATGCGCACCCTGCTACTTGCTATTTTATCGCTTCATTGCATCGCATTCTGCGGTCCGGACCTGGACGGCCGGCCCCAGACGGAGGGAAGCGATCATGCTGAACAAACCTTTGCGGTCCAGAAGACGGCCCAGCAGTGGAAGATACTTCTGGGCGAAGACCGATTTCGTGTAATGCGGCTGCAGGGCACCGAGCCGCCTTTTACCGGAAAATACTACAACAATCATGCCGATGGAGTCTATTTATGCGCCGCATGCAAACAGGAATTGTTCGGAAGCGATGCTAAGTTCAACTCCGGCACCGGATGGCCCAGCTTTTTCAAGCCCATTAACGGCACGGCAGTGGGCGAAACGACAGACACATCCCACGGGATGGTGCGAACCGAAGTTCATTGCTCCCGATGCGGAAGTCACCTGGGTCATGTTTTTTCGGACGGGCCGGAGCCTACAGGTCTGCGTTACTGTATTAATTCTATTGCGCTAGATTTTGTTCCGGCAAAGCAGAGCGACCATTGATCAACTCTACCGGTACCGGGATCTTCCTCGGGGACTAGCGATCCACAATCTTGAAGTAATTTCCCTGTGGTAGATTCTCGTATTTGGCAAAGTCCAGCTTACGGCCTCGGGGTAAATAGGGGCCGTAGCCGGGCTTCTTGATTTCCAGACCTGTAAAAAGTGAATAGATTCCCACCGCAAGGCTAATAGCCACCTGCTCTCTTTGATCGATAACCATCCGCCGATCGCGCCATATATTCAGATGACCCACTTCTAGAAAGGCAACGACAGCGTTTGTGTACGTGGGAAGGGTATAGGTGCTTACAAATGGATCCAGAATGGGGCCCAGCTTGTTGTTGGCGCGCTTCTCGGGGACTTGCATCCGGACGCCATACTGAATGAATCGCATGAGCTCGTTGGCGGCTAAATGGTTATCGCCGCCATAGCTTATGCCGCTTCCAGAAACAGGCGCTTCGCGACGCCAGTATTCGGGCTTTGCCTGCTCGCGCTCCCAGAATGCGCCCTCCGGTTTCCATTTGCTGTACACCATGCTGTAGGGGCCGCTGCTCTTTCGCTCGCGCACGGCTTTCTTTTCCCAGCCATCGCCATCGGCATAGCGCCATTGAAACAGATTATGACGAAACCCTCGGGGCTTTGCATACCAGGGAGCCGTGCCACTCTTATTGCACCAGAAGCCATTCATGTACACCCAGGCATCGGCGCGGGCGGCCTGCAGCTTGCTCCAACCCGGCTCGGTGCTCAACCAGTCCGATGCCCAGGGGGTCTTGTAAAAGGCGCTGGCAGGGGCCTGCTTCAACGAGATCTTGCGTAGCAGATTAAATGTCTGCCAACCAGGAGCGAGCACTGCGCCCATACCGCCGGAATGACCCGGTGGCGCCGGATTCAGATGAAGCGATAGAACTAGATAGGGTTCAAGATCGTTGATCTGAGAGATTCTTCCTTTCTGCATCTTTCCGGTTTTAGGATCCGGATAATCGTACAATCGATAAGGAGCGTTTACATTGCGATTGGAGGCGGGCAACGAGCGATTATTCCAGCCATCGTTTCGCGTAAGATGCGAATTGAATTTAATACGCTTGAAAGTTTTTTGATCGGAGAATACCCTCAGCAGCTTTTGAAACTGGTTCCAGCCCTCCTCGGTCCGCGTTAACATCAAATAATGATGCACCCTCCGGGCAAGCTGCAGCAT
>JAGRNC010000638.1 GCA_020440935.1 Leptospiraceae bacterium
GCTGGGTGGCTAACTTTGTTATTCGCGCCGTATTCGGATTACCGATCCGGATTTTTGGTACCGGCAAGCAGGCGCGGGACATCCTGTACGCCGCCGATGGCGCGGATAGCTACTTGAAATTCTTTCATGATCCCCGTCCGGGCGTATACAACATCGGCGGAGGTCCGGAACATAAGATCTCTTTGCTTGAGTGTATTGCTCTGATTGGCGAAATCCTGGGACGTAAAATCGAAGTTAGCATGGAAACGGAGCGACCCGGGGATATGCGCTATTTTATCTGCGACATCGCAGAGGCTCGAAAATTTGGATTCAATCCTCAGGTTAAGCCCCGCCAGGGAGTGGAAAAGCTTATTGGCTGGGTGGAAGAAAACAAATCGGTGTTCGCTGTTTCCTGAAAGATTCGATTTCCCTCGAAGTCCTTACATCGCGATCATACGGTAAAAAATGATGCTCCGCCGGCAGGCCACCAGTTCGTCTGGCTGCCTCGCGGACATTGTACGGAGTCAGCCTGTTGAAAACTCTAATTGTAATACCCGCGTATAATGAGGAGGGCACCATTGAAGAAGTGGTTCGGGGCGCCCTCGAATACTGCGACGTTTGCGTTGTGGATGACGCTTCCAGAGATAACACTCCAAACATTCTGGCCGCTATTCAGAAAGAAATTTTGCCCGGCGGCCATACATTGCACATAATACGGCACGAATCCAACACTCATATTCCCGGCGGCATTCAGGATGGAATGAAACTGGCTGTGGAAAAGAACTACGATTATGTAATTACCATGGATGCCGGCATGTCGCACCTTCCTTCCGACTTGCCATTGTTCATGGAGGCCGGCGATCTCGATCTGGTCATTGGTCGCCGCCATCAGGTGGAAAATGTTCCGCTCTACAGACGGATTATATCGTGGAAAGCGGCGCGTATCATGAACTACTGCCTTTCCGATGGGCTTCTGGATATCAAAGGTCCGGGCATCCAGGACTGTACATCGGGCTATCGTCGCTACAGTCGGCGCATCTTTGAAATCATCGCTTCTGCAAAGCTCGAGTCCAGAGCGTTTGACTTTCATATGGAATCGCTTTACCTGGCCGTGCGAAACGGGGCGAGCCACAAAGAAGTGCCCATTACCTATAAGTTTTCCACTTCATCCTTTAATCGCAGAGTGCTTTTACAGGCAATGGTTTTTGCCCGGCATCTTTATCGTAAGAAACTGCACTTTTCCGAGCCGCACGAGCCGGGCACTCTCGTGCGCTGGCAGCATCGGCTGTACGAACCTTTGCGCTTACTGGACAAACCATGGATCGGACTGGCTGTTTTCGTTTTGCTCTATGGCAGCGTCACCTTCTTTCATGTGCGAAAATACGACATGAATTTTACCTCGATGGTTCGATTTGGCGAAGAGTTTGCCGATGCGAATCCCAGGCACGTACCGCCCAATGCGGTGCTCTACAAAAGTCAGGAAGGGGATCTGGGCGCGGGCTACGATGGTCAGATCTTCTATTTTTACAGCCGTTCCATTAGCGCAGGCCTGGACTATCCGTCGAGCAAAGGCGTGGACAAAGACGGACAGATCGATGCCAGCTATCGCGCTCCGCGGATTGGTTATCCATTCTTGATCGCGCTATTTGGATTTATTGGGCCCAATGCGGCGGTGTTCGGAATGTTCTTCTGGAACATTGTTTTGATGTATCTTGCCTATCTCTGTATCCGCGAGATCCTGGGAACCAATAGTCATCTGGCGATTTTTTATCTGATTTCGCCCTTTGCTCTGGGAAGCTATCAGCTACTGGTTAGCGATGCCGTAGTCGTTTCTCTGGTGGTGATCGCATACTGGGCCTATCAGCGCGAGAAAATGCTTCTGTTCTGGGGCATCGCATCGCTGGCCATTATTAC
>JAGRNC010000063.1 GCA_020440935.1 Leptospiraceae bacterium
CAATCGCGCCACGGCCAGCATAGACATGACCGCCTCCGGAACCATGGGCATATAGATAATTACTCGATCGCCCTTTTCGACGCCCATTTCCCTTAACCCACCGGCCAGCCTGGCAACCTTGTTGGTTAATTCGGCATAGGTGTAGGTGCGTTCCGTTCCAGTCACTGGCGAATCGTAGATCAGAGCCGGTTGGTCCCCGCGCCCTTCTTCCAGGTGATGATCCAGACAAAGATAGGAAGTGTTCAGTTCTCCTCCTTTGAACCAGCGGTAAAAGCCGTCTTCGTCGGTGGTCAGGATGGAATCAGTGGGCGGGGATTTGTGCCAGCGAATGAGCCTGGACTTTTCGAGCCAGAAGGCCGTGGGGTTCTCTACAGAATAACTATGAATATCCTTGTATCGCATGAACAAACCTCGGATGTCGTGGGACCCCATTCGCTCATCGGTGGAAAAGGCAGGGTACGCGACGTCGTTTTTTTCCCATAGTCCGATCCAACCAGCGGAAGGATCAAGTCCAAATCGATGGGTTCGCCGCGATAGGCTTATCTTTGGCCAATTCTGGGTGAAACTGATTCTCAGTTGCTCAGCGAACTCCCTGGCCATTCAATAGCGTGAGGATATCCGAATTCTCCAGTATGTGCTTTTCGCATCCGTTTAATGCTACATCGACCATAGCCTCGGCAAGCTCCGTAGATTTGATGCTGTATTTGTTCGAAACCGCGTTCACCAGAGGATAAAGAAACCTCATCAGGGAGTAAGAAATATTGGGTTCCTTTCGTGGCTCCACTGGATAAATGTAGGCCGGACGGAATGCGTAAAAGGAATCTCCCAGAATCGATGCCAGCCGATTCTCTGCCGCGCCTTTGCTTCGCGCAAAGATCATGCGACTCTTTTCAGATCGGTCGGCGCCGGCTCCACTGAGTAAACAAAATCGGAGATTGGAGTTTTTCGCTAAGAGCAAGTTCGCCAATCTTACTGGATAGTCTATCGTGATGGAATGAAATTCCTGGTCGGGCACAGCGCCGGTGTAAACGCCGGCACAAAAAATCACCGCATCCACCGGTGGTATTTGCAGCGATTCCAGCGAGTCCAGATCATCCATCAAAAACTCAGTAAGACCTGGATGGTTTCTTCCGCTGGGCCTACGGCCAAGACCATACACTCGTTGCATGTCCTGGGAATTCAGACATTGGTCAAGAACCAGGCCACCGATCATACCGGTAGTTCCGGTTACCAGAATACTTTGTGCTTTACCCATAGAATCAGAAAGAAAACTTTAAGCCCGATAGTCCAGATCGTTTCGCTTATGTTGCGGGCTTTTCTGGAATGAAGATCTGCGAGGGAGGAAGGACAATGGAGGCATCAAAGGAATTTCTAGAAGCGACGATTCAAACCTTTGCACAGCAAAAGAAGCTGGCCGACCATGCCCTCCAACAGCTACACTCGGATGCCCACTTTTTCCATGATCTCGGTCCCCAATCCCATAGCCTGGCCAAGTGCGTCAAACATGTGGCGGGAAATCTTCGATCCAGATGGTCCGACTTTTTAACCAGCGATGGAGAAAAGGAAGATCGGAATCGAGATTTCGAATTCGAAATTCTGGAAACCGACAGCCGAGAAGAACTAATGCGCCAATGGGAAGATGGATGGAACACGCTTATGAACAGTCTTAAGGCACTAAAGCCCGATGATATCCTCAAAACCGTAACCATCCGTAAACAACCGCATTCGGTCATCCTTGCCGCTCAGCGATCGCTGGCCCACACATCCTATCATGTAGGTCAGATTACGTATCTGGCACGTCTCCAAAACGACGGAGACTGGAATTGGATGACCATCGCTCCCGGAAGAAGCGAGGACTTCAACAAGCAGATGAAAGAAAATTTCCAAAAATGAATCCTTACGTCAGCGGACGGTCTTCGCCGACGGTAAGAGTCCTGCATCCTGGGTCGGCTAGAATGCATCGCCTGAAAAACCTGCGCAAATTTTCATCGCTTCCTGGTTTTTGTCGATATCTACCCTCTCCATTCGACAAATGAGTGGACCGGGGGCAATTCCCGAATCCAATCGGTAACTTATTTCAAGGAATGGACGAATTAAAACACCATGAGTAATGCACCTGCCATTGAAGCAATTGACTTAACCAAATCGTTTGGAAAGAAACATGCGTTGCAGGGCATTAACCTGAACGTAGAGCCGGGGCAAGTGTACGGTTTACTGGGCCCCAACGGCGCCGGAAAAACGACAACGGTTGGCATTCTTGCTACGTTGCTCCGCCCCACTTCGGGTACGGCACGCGTACTTGGCTTTGATGTGGCCTCGCAACCCAGAGAGATTCGCTCAAGGATCAGTCTGACCGGGCAATATGCATCGGTGGATGAAGATCTCACAGGCAAAGAAAACCTGGTATTGATCGCTCGATTATGCGGGTTTGGTTGGAAGCAATCCCGCGCAAGAGCGGACGAACTGCTGTCCGCCTTCGATTTAGAGGATTCTGCGACGCATCTTGTGCGCACGTATTCCGGCGGAATGCGCCGTCGTCTGGATGTGGCCGCGGGCTTGATTGTGACGCCGCAGCTTGTTTTTCTGGATGAGCCGACTACCGGACTGGATCCGCGGAGCCGAAACCAGGTGTGGGACATCGTACGGCTCATCGCAGGGAGCGGAAGCACAGTGCTACTTACCACGCAGTATATGGATGAAGCGGACCGACTTGCCCATCGACTGGCCGTCATCGACCGGGGCAAAGTAATCGCCGAAGGTACGGCCGCCGAACTTAAATCGGGCGTAGGCGCAAACACTTTGAAAGTTCGCTTTTACTCCGTGGAAGAACGAAATCGCGCCGAACAGGCTCTTTCCGGCGGTATGTCGCTCACCATCCATCCCGGGCATGATGCATTCTCCTTTATGGCGGGCATTGAGCAGGAAGCACAAATCGCGAAGTCCTTTCATCTACTGTCTGAAAATGGCATTAGAATCGCGGAGTTTACGGTGGGCCAGCCGAGCATGGACGAAGTGTTCTTTGCACTAACGGGACATGCGGCGGTGGCCTCGGAAGAACAGGATAAAGATACGGAGTCAAGTAATGGATAATGCGAAAGCCGGCAAGCAGGCTCACTTTCTCGACGCGGAAACCACAGTTACCGGAGTAAATCCGCTGAGCGCAACGATTACGCTGGCCTGGCGTGCCATGCTAAAGATAAAGCATATTCCGTTTCAGCTGTTCGATGTGACCATCACTCCTTTGATGTTCACTCTGCTGTTTACCTTTATTTTTGGGGGCGCACTGGCGGGCACTCCGGAGGAGTATCTGCAATACTTGCTGCCAGGCATTCTGGTGCAAACTGTGATATTTATTACGGTCTATACCGGCGTCGGCCTTAATACGGATATTCAGAAGGGGCTTTTTGATCGATTTAGATCGCTTCCCATGTGGCAACCCTCCCCCATTCTGGGAGCTCTGGTGGGCGATCTGATTCGCTACAGCATGGCAGGTCTGGTCATTCTTGTGGTAGGATTTTCTCTGGGTTTTAGACCCAAAGGGGGCGCAACAGGAGTACTGATGGCCTTTGCCATGGTGCTGCTATTTGCATCGTCGCTGTCCTGGATCTGGATGATCTTTGGAATGAAGGCGCGAACCCCTGAATCGGTAATGACGGCCAGCTTTGTATTTCTTATGCCGCTAACGTTTGCCAGCGACATCTTCGTAGGACTGGGAACGATGCCAGAGTGGCTACAGGTACTGGTGGGTAATAATCCGGTGACGCACCTGGCGGCGGCCTCACGGGCATTGATGCATGGAGAGCCGGCTTTCGATCATGTCATCGCGGTGCTCATTGCCTGCGCTGTTCTCACCGGCGTATTTGCCCCACTGGCTATGTGGATGTATCACCGAGAAAAATAGCAGGCATTCTTGCAACGGCGGCGGGCTTCCGCTCAAGGAAGTCCGTCAGTTCTGCAGCAAGCGAACGATTTCAGTATGCTGGTTCTTTCGCGCCAGGTCGATAGCGGTTTGGCCGGTTTTGTTTTTATGATTACGGTTTAGCTTTAGTTCCAGAGCCAGACGCACCATATCTGCATGCCCCTTGCCAGCCGGAAGAGTAAGCGCATTGTCGCCATCGTTATCGACGGCTTGCACATCCGCTCCCTTGCTTGCCAGCAGGCGAGCAACATCGGTATTTCCGGCCTGCGCTGCGTACAAAAAGGCAGTGCAACCGCAGGATTTTTGCACAGCATTAACGGACGCTCCATTCTTTAAAAGCAACTCCGCCATGGCCACATTGCCTTTATTCGCCGCAAGCATCAGGGGCGATGCCGCTTTATCCGATGTAAGGTTTGGGTCTGCACCCGATTGAAGCAACATTTCGGCGCTTTCCAGGTTGCCGGCGCTAACCGCGTAGAAAAGCGGTGTGAGACCATCGGAGTCTTTGATATCTGGTGAGGCTTTTGCGTCCAGAAGCAATCGAGTAACGGCAGGGCTACCCACGCTGAGGTGAAGCGGCGCAATGCCAGGTAAGTTTTTGATTCGTTCCGATACTTGATTTGGTTCGGCCCCGGCCTCCAGAAGCACCCGCACTAGTAGCTCATCCGTGTTAGTAGCAGCCAGATGCAGCGCCGTGATACCATCGCTGGGACCGGCAAAATTAACGCGCGCGCCGCGCTGAATCAGAAGCGCCACTACATCGTATTTTTGCTTAACGGTGGCCACCATCAAGCATGTACGACCCTTGTCATCGACAGCATCTACGTTTGAGCCGGTCTCCAGAGCAATACGCAGATTGAGGGATTCGCCGCTCCAGCATGACTCCGGCAATTCTTCGGCCGATAAACGCAGGCAAAAGAGAAAGGTAAAAAGAATTAAGACTAATCTTCTCATGGTTTGTCGCACAGGTCAAAGAGTGAGCACTGTGCAGCCAATTGCAATTGAATTATGGAGCGCCCATCAGCCAAACCACCTCCGACAGACGCGCAAAAATGCATTTGCTTGCTCGCCGATTCGCCCACCGCAGACATTCAGTTGTCCGTAGCTGGAGCTTTCGGACTAAGTATCCGCATTCCGGCGGGCCGCATACTTTAGAAGCCTGGAATCGGGTCTGGGCCAGATCTTTGGCTGCCGGGCAAGTACCAGCAAATTTGGATCGATGCCCAGCTGCGGAGCACGTCGCAATATTGTCTCCATGATTGTTCCGAATCCGCGGCTGGAAGATGGTATGATAAAAGGCCGATAACCCGAGTCCAGACTAATGTAGACGCTGCCCCCTCCGTACCGCCCCAGAGTTACATGCATTTGCTGAAGGTGCGAGAGCGGTATTCGGCGGACGGGGCGAAATGGATACTTGAGGGCAATCGATCGTACTCCCAGCCAGAGAAGTGTGGGTTGCAGGAATTCCCGTCTTAAGAGCCAGAGCGAAAGCCCGCCCAGAAAACACAAAACCAAGCAGTAGGATAAAGGCGTTGCCTGGGATGTTCCCCGGGACTCCCATCCCCCCAGAAGTTGCAGACAGCCCCCGATGACTGCCATTAGCAGACATAGAAGAAACAGAATAGATGTCAGGATGCTGGTTTTTGAACGAAGAGCAAATCGCATCAAATTGTACGGGCCGGTCACTCAGGATTCGTCAAATTCCGCCCAAAAGCAACTTCGACGGTTAGTGCCCTTCAAGGCAATGCTAATCCTCTTCGCATTCGTACTTCCCGGTGAGAAACCGATGTTCAGCATTATACATCCTGGGAACAAACAGGCGAATCCGTTTGCCGTCCAATCCCGGAAACCGCTTCAGAAGCGCGGGCACATCGGAATTGGACTGATCCGTCAGCGAAATACCGGTTCCGTAATGCAACTGAAATCGACCAATATAGAGAATCTCTCCATTCTTTACCTCCGTATCTCCGTCCAGGCAAACAATTCGACCTGAAGAGCTGACCGTCCCAAAGCGATGCAGGCCGGTACTCATTTCGAATAGGAACGGAGATACAATATCTCGCTCAGGCTGATCATAGATCAAACCGATGTGATCGTAATAAACCTTCTTCTTTGCCGCATCTTCGTATGGTTTCACCAGGATGCTGAATGGGCCCAACCCGTCTGAGGACGGGGCCAATGGGTTTTGCTGATCGTCGCTCTTACGAAAAAGATTCAGAATCATTTCCGAATCCGAGTGGCTTTCCTTTTCCCGGTAAAAAGTGCCATAAAGAAATGCTTGATTGGCAGACGGCAATACGTCTCTGGCCGGCCCATCCAGCCGGGAAGTAGTTTGGGGACCGGTGCATTGCAGCGCTACCAGGAGCATCAATAGGATGCAGTTCCGATTTCCAGGCGATCTCTTATCGAACTTGTTCATTTGGCAACCTGAGTAATCCGACGGATCAAGGTTCCTTGATCGTTTCTGCTCTTTCCACTTCATTGACGTCCACGCGCATTTCAAGGCCAAATGAATCCTTTATAATTCGTTGGTCTCCGCTTGACTCCATTGTGCACAAAAAGCACCGTCGACCGTCGCGAAGCACGATGTATTTATTGAAGCGATCGCCTCTAGGCGGCTCATCAAGGTAGCCATCGCGACGCATATCAGCGATCGCGCTGTTCAGCATTCCTTTCAAAGCCCCGAGGGATCCCAGATCGCTAGCATCGGTTCCTCCAATCAAAGGTAACAGACAACCAAAGAATGTTCTGGACCTTGCAGAGTACCGGTATTCCTTGAGCACCGAATTTCGGTCCGACACAATCACCGTTGCTTTAGTTTCCAGGGAGCCTGCATAATAAGGAATGAAGCCAAGACTGAGCACGGAAAACAAAGACGAAATCAATTGCAAACTCCCGATTTCATGTCCGTGGTGCTGCACTATAATGCGGACCTTCAAATTCGGACTCTTAAGCAGGCCGTTCTCCTCCATAACTTTCTGCACCACTCTTTCATAGTCTGCTACCACTGCGTCGCCGTAGGCCGTATTGTTGATGCCCGAAGCGAAAGAGATGCTGGTGGTAAAGCCACCCTTCCCGGGATTTGGATCTGCCAGATCGCCGGAGTGGAAAGAAATGCAGCTAACCAGAAGCAGAAGTGAGAGAGCTCCCATCGCCTTCACCGATGCCTCTCCCGATCCACCAACGGATAACCATTAAATTGTGGGTTCATTAGCAAAAACTCCTTTGTATCCTCTTCGAATTCGTATTTGATACTCGAAAGGTACACTTCGGTGATGATGACTGATTCATGCGAAGGTAAAACCCTCGCTCCGCTGCGAAAGTTGCCAAGGTAGACCGCCCGACCGGGCCGAACTTCAAACGGAGTAAGAAAGAATGCGCCCGGTACAATGCTGGAAGCAAGGCCGATGCTCCTGCGTTCGCCATCGCTCGAAAATAGGAAATGCGTAATCCGATAGCGACCCGGCTTTAATTGGACCGCAAACAAGTCACTGGCGGTCTTGCTACCAATTCCGAGCAATACTTCGTCACCCGAATCCTCGGTGAGCACAATGCCCATACCGTAGCCGCCGACATCGCCCAGGAATCGTCCGTACACGAAAGCCTGCCCCGAGGGTGATTCTTGAAAAGCGGGCTGGAAGCTAACACCGCAGGACAAAAGAATGCAGACTATCCAGAGGGGTCGCTTCATGCCAAAAGAAAGGCGACGAAAAAAGCAAAGTTGTCAACCAGAAAATACGCATAATTTTGCGCGAATCGGACCTGGTTTCCCGATCTTTCTGCGTTCTCTTCTGGAATCGGTTGGCCAACGTGCCCCTACGAGCCGGTTTAGCGCAATCCTAATCCCTGTCGGGGCCTTCTGCAAAGCATGGACCGCCTAAGTTCGCACCAGCATCTGATAGGCATCCTTGTACTTTTCGATCGTAGCGATCTCTTCGCGCATTTTATCCAGACGATCGGCCTGTGCCTCCAGAATGGAAGTGGCCTGCACAGTCTGACCCGACAGATTCTGTACCAGGCCGGCCAGATCGGTGCTTCCGGTCACGATTTGATTGAGAACATGGTTGGAGTTCTCCATACTTTCGCTGATTCGCTTTACTCCGGCAATAACTCCCGAAATGGTATCTTTCGTTTCGTTCAGACTGACCTGCGTTTTATCCGCCAGCTTGCCCACTTCTTCGGCCACCACGGAAAAGCCACGTCCATGCTCGCCGGCTCTTGCCGCTTCGATGGAAGCATTGAGGGCCAGAAGATTCGTGCGATCGGCGATATCGCCCAGGGCGCGTAGAATGCTTTCGATATGGGCAACATTTGTGGTAAGGCTGCCCACCGAGGAGGCAAGCAATGAATTTTGATCTTGCGAAGCGCCCACCTGACTAGCATAGGATTCTACTGTTTCTTGAACCCTGCCCAGAGAATTCCTTACCTGATTGGTAGCCTTCGACGCATCAATGAGGGCGTCCACAAGAGCGGTCATTACGGGAAGGTTTCGCGATACTCGGTCCAGCGTCGCTTCCATCAATAGGTTTACGTTTGCCAGAACTCGTTCTCTTCTAGATTTGAAGTAGTCCTTGAAGCCGGCGTATTTATTAACGAAGTCATCCACGTAATCATCTGTGAAGTCGCGGCCAGGATCGTCTTTAAACAGTACAATTGCCGTTAAAGTCTGATTAATGTTAACTCCCAGGATTTCGCCGAAGGTCGAAAAACCGATGGATGGTATATCGCTGAATGTATGCACATGCGGAAGGGAGCTCTCATTGAAGACCCGTCGTAAAATACAATCGTTCAAGATTGCGCCGATGGGTTCGGGCTTATCTTTGATAAACTCTTGAAATTCGTTTTCGGTAACGCTGGCAAGATCGGTTCGCTCAAGGATAAAGAGCTCTTCGCCGGGGCTTACATCACAGTAAAAAGAGATGACCTTGCGTTTTAGATCAATATTCATGATCGAACGCACATAGATTTCATCGTTCACTTCCAGGCCGAACGAATAGCTCATCAAACGATCCTGCAGATCTTCAGGCCTGCATTTGAAATAGTCGCAGAGGGAATCAATGATATTTACATTCTCCAGCGCCTCGCGATCCAGGAATTCAAAAACCTCGCGCTTCACTGGATTGGCCGCAGAGACCACAAAACTCTTTCCCAGCTTCTTGAAGTTTTGACTCTTAAAGATTCCAAATCGAAATCCCGGCTTTAGCTTTAGAAAGACCAGCAAGGCATGGTGGCGGTAGGTTTTGTGTCCGTCCGAGATAAACGTGTCCTGAAAGTCTAGTTTCCCGCCCGCGCTTCCGCCGGCAAAGAGGCAGGGAAATTTGCGAGATGCATAAATCGCCTCCATCAGAAAGTTTTCGCTGCTGGAAAGGCCGTCAATCAGCGTCATGCCCAGGGTATCCTGAAAGTTCACTTTAAAGGGTAGCTGGATCTTCTGTAGCTCCGCCTCGATCAATTTCACCCTTTCGGCTGCGGTTTTGGATCGGTCGGCGGCGATATCCTCGCTAAAGAGGGGAACGGCTTCAACGCGCACATCATCAAATATCATAGAAGAAAGCGCCATCAATACAATGTGCCTTCCTTCACCGGGAGTAGATTTGGAGTAAAGCTCGGATAGGGATTGGTCTTCGTGAATACTGCAAAGTTCGCCTGCCGTAGTCCCAAACAGAAACTTGCACTGTCCCGGCAGTTCGTTTTTGATCCTGGTTGTGATTTCGTCGAACGGAAGGTCCTGGGATACGAATCCCACCAGCAGCCCGGTATCAAATGGAATCCTTGCCCCTAAACTCGAAATTTCATCCGGCGAAAGCGAGAAAGTAGCAATGTATTGGTCGGATGCGATCTTCACCGACGCCTGCTCCATATTCGCGATCTGATCAATCACAGGAACAGTTTCCTGTTTCATTTTATTCTTTCCAAAACCAAGCATGACACATCCCCCCGCGCGCGACCGGAACCTGGATTCGCTAAACAATCTACTGACTATGCTTTAGTACAGGGTTGCAAACGAAGTTCCGATCGACGTCAGAGGGATTGCGCCCGTCCGGGGCCACCGGGGTCAAATCTAAAAACCGATACGGCGATCCATACCTGCATTAACTTACAGGTCCGATAGCTTGTCGCCGGCATTAATGACTCTTTGAAGCGGAGGACGGCGGTATTCTTAGTATTCCTAACAGAGGTTCCCTGAATCGATCCGTTAAAATTGATTCGCGCCGCATAAGGCCGAATAGAGACCCCAGTATTGATAGCACTGGCTGATTGAGGAAACCTCCCCGGTACCCACTCTTCCCTGGCAATCAATGTACAATAGCGCCACCGATGTACACACCTCTTCCGGTGCATCGTGCACACTGTCCTGATTGGGCCATAGGCAAGCGAAGCCAGAAATCCCGAGAAGAAGACAAAAGAGATGAAGGGCGATTCTGTTCTGCATGCCCTTATCTAGTTGGCGCGCCCAGGGGTCGAGTCAAGGCTATTCGGTAGATGGCAATCATCCACCTTCCCTTTTCTATATCATCACATTCGTTATCTACTGCGGCGGCTCCCAGAGCTCAACCTTGTTTCCTTCTGGATCGATGACCCAGCCAAACTTTCCGAAGTCGGATTCATCGATCTTGTCCACTACATTG
>JAGRNC010000639.1 GCA_020440935.1 Leptospiraceae bacterium
GAGGAGATTTGACCACAGTCGAAGGCCCAGGAGATATATATGGCAGTACAAGCACTATCAGAAGATAAATTCACCGAGGAAACGGCTCAGGGAGTGACCCTGGTAGATTTCTGGGCAGAATGGTGCGGCCCCTGTCGGATGGTGGCTCCGATCGTGGAGGAATTGTCCGGCGAAATGGATGCCGTGAAATTTGCCAAAGTGAACGTGGATGAAAACCAGGGAATAGCGCAGTCCCTCGGCATCACAGCAATTCCAACTCTGGTTCTATACCGGGATGGCAAACCTGTTGATAAAGTAGTGGGTCTGTTGCCCAAAGAGCAGCTCAAGGAATTCATCGAAAAGCATCTGTAAGAACTTGCGGTTATCCGCAGGGATTCAGGAAGAAGGGGGAGGTCACTCTCCCTTTTTTTGGTTATTCCGAAATCAGTAGAAATGCTCTATCTGAACCGTGTGGTAATGGTATTGCTCCACGGTGGAATCCACCCGGACCACGCCACCATTCTTTACCGTCTGCACCATTTCTTCGGTAAGAGTAATGCTGTGCGTATGGCCGGCGGTCTCTTCCAGGGTAAAAGTCCGGAGGCCCGATTCTATTTGGGCCCATCGGATTCTAATCTGATGCTCATGGCCGGCCGCGGGCAGAACCAAAGCTTCCACGCCTTCGGAATTTCGGCTCCCATAACAGCTCAATATTGAAGCTGCCAGGACCGTTAAGAGAAGGGGAAAATAAATTGTATTCCAGCGCGAGGAAGGTAACATAGCCTTGGTGGATTCTCCAATCATTCATCTCAGGACCGCAAGTAAGTAATCCTGCCCAGCATTGCCCAGGAAGGAAAAATGGCCCGAATCATACTAACAGAACCGTATACTACTCTCCCCAGGGGCGGTTATCTGGTGGAGACATCGGTAGGCTACATCCAATTCGGAGCGCCACCAGAGACCATCAAAGATACCATGCTGCTGCCGCGGAGCACTCCACAGATCTTCGTACTCCCAGGAGAATTCTTTCATGTTACCAAGGGTATCTCGGTGGCCGAGCTGGAATTCCCATTATACTACAACTTCTACCTGCGACAAAAAAAGACCTACGTGGTTTGTACCGAGGAGCAGCGCGAGCAGTTCAAAGTCGTGCTTCAAGAGTCGGTTTTTGGACCAGAAGTGGTAGACCTTCGGTCCGAGTATATCAATGGAGAAGATACCTTCGGCTATCCCGATATGCGGGCCGAGATGGAACACTTTCGTGGAAATCGCGAACTGGATGACCTGGTTCGATTCGTAATCTTTAAAAACGACAAAGTCCGGTTTAATAATGTTACCATCGAAAAGAAGCCCGGCGGCGATTTTGCCGTTGTCGATGAAGACCTGAAAAAGGACATCTCGGTTCCAGGCGAAGTCGGCTATAATATCATTTACGATGCAGGCGAGCGGATGCCCGAGCCATACCAGCCGCCGCTACTGGGCGTTACCTGTCTGGGACCCAGCCATGGATTTGATCCCGACGACAATACCAGCGGTTTTATCATGTGGATTAACCACCAGGGAATCATGGTGGATCCTCCGGTGAATTCTACCGAGTGGTTGCGAAAGTCCAACGTCAATCCCAAGCACATTAGCTCCATTATTCTCACCCACTGCCATGCGGATCATGATGCCGGTACCTTTCAGAAGATCCTGGAAGAGGGAAAGATTACCATTTACACCACAGAGACGGTTATTCACTCTTTTATTCGGAAATACAACGCCTTAACTCGCATTCCCAAGAAGGAACTGTTCAGTCTGTTTGACTTTGTACCTGTCGTAATTGGTCGTCCATACATCATAAATGGCGCTATATTCCGGTTCAATTATGCTCTGCATTCTATTCCGAGCCTTAGCTTTGAATATCAGTTC
>JAGRNC010000640.1 GCA_020440935.1 Leptospiraceae bacterium
CGATGGCATAGAATTAGAAACCCATCCGCTGAAACATCCCGGCGGAAGCCAGGCATACCGATTTAAATCGCCGGTGGGCACCTTCATTTTTGCCACCGATGCAGAGTTTACCGGAGAAGACCTGATGAGCCGACCCGACGACGCTGCCTTCTTTGATCGGGCTGATCTATTGGTGATGGATGCACAGTACACTCTGGATGAGTCCTTCTCTAAATTCGACTGGGGCCATACCAGCTACACAATGGCGGTCAATTGCGCCGTTCACTGGAAAGTGAAGAATCTGGTGCTAACGCACCATGAGCCTGCCTATACCGACGATAAGATCTTCGAGAATTTTAAGAATGCCATCGAGCATCGCATGGCGCTGAAACATTCCCGGCCCAGGATCTACCTCGCCCGGGAAGCCAGTGAATTCGTAATCCGCGACCTGAGCGCCGAACCATCGGAAGAATGAAGGGCCATAAACTGGCAGCGCTGCGCATAGCAGGACTCATGTGGGCTTTGGTCTTTGGTAGCCTGTTTGGTGCCCTGCACTGGCAAAAAAACCTCAATGACAGTTTTGAACGTAGCCTTCGCGCAGAAGGCAAAACCACCTTTGTAAACCTGGAGCGATTACAGAGAAAAGAAAAGTCTCTGTTTCTACCCAAAACCATGCGTTCCACTTCGCCAAAGGATGCCTCGTACTTTTACACCTACAGTTACACGTTTAACGGACGCAATTATGTAATCACCGAACAGGTGGCCCCGGAACTGTACTATTTGCATCGAGAAGGAGAAAACCTGGAGGCTTATCGATTCATAGATTCCAGGGGCTTTCCTCATACAAGATTAAAGGAAAACAACTTCAAGCCCTCCCGAGGCGCGCTTGTGCCGCTGGCTGGAATTCTTGCAATTCTCGGGGCTGTTCTGGCCATCATTGGCTTTCTTGCCCATATCAATCCACGCTGGTAATGCCATGAAACTTGCTATTTCCCCCTGCCCAAACGATACATACATCTTTCATCGAATGATTACGGCATCATCGGACTATGAACCGGTGTATCTGGACATTCAGGAACTCAATGAAAATGCCCGCCATGGGGCCTTCGAACTGACAAAGCTTTCCTGTTTCGCCTACTTAAAGCTAAAAGATCAATACACCATGCTGGATGCCGGCGGTGCCCTGGGCCGTGGTTGCGGCCCATTGCTTGTATCCTCTTCGCACGCTAGCGCCGAAGGCGATGACTTACTGGATCTACTGCAATCCCGTCAGATGCCAATATTGATCCCCGGCCAGGAAACCACCGCATCATTGATGCTTCGCATGTACATCAAGTCCAGAGGGCTGGGCATTCCTCTGGAGTTTATGCGCTATGATCGAATCCTTCCAGCGCTGCGCGATGGCTCCCACCTGGCCGGAGTCATTATCCATGAAGAACGATTTACCTATCCTTCCTTTGGAGCCCGGCTAATCCAGGATCTGGGGCAATGGTGGGAAAGCGCCACCGGCAGCCCCATTCCTCTGGGACTAATTGCGCTGCGCAATGATTTGCTGGACCAGAAAGAATCCATCAACCGCACAATCCAGGAAAGCCTGGAGTATGCAAATACACATCCCGATGCAGGAAAAGATTTCATCAAGAGCCATGCACAGGCCATGGATGAGTCGGCCATTGCCGATCATATTGCGCTCTACGTGAATGACTATTCCCTGGATATGGGCGAAGAAGGCAGGCGGGCCATGGAAGAACTGGAAAGGCGTGCCAGGGCGGCGGGAGCTCTCTGATTCGACAGGACCGCCGCCGGTGGTTCCATTCTCGACCTACAAATACGGCCCCTCGCACCCTGGATCAGCTGAATAAGTTTTGCCCTGCACATTCAGGGAGACTCTTCGTGCGGCCAACCATGAAG
>JAGRNC010000641.1 GCA_020440935.1 Leptospiraceae bacterium
AGAAGGAAGGTTCAATTGAGTTAATAAATAATCTGCAATGCGATGACCAGGAATTGCTTCACCGGTGTCCGCATCCGCATCTATTCTTTACGTCGCATACCTACGAAAGGCATATCGAGCAGGGACCCGAGCTTGATCGCCATCAGGTTCCCCTGGCGCTGGTGGATCGAATCATGGGAATTCACCAGGAAGATTTCTTTTTCTCCGGCGAGAATTCGGAAGCCGCAGCTCTTGAGTTTGATCTTCGCCTCCGCGAACTGGCCCGACAACAAGATCATGAGGGAGTCCGTATCACCGTCGGGATCATTGAAGCTGGGTCCGAATTCGTATGCCACGAGGATGCGCCCCTGGCCATGCGCTGGACCCTGGAAGGCGAGCTAAACCATGCGGGGGCCACGGCCATCATCGATCGAAAGGATCCTGGAGTGGCCGCTGGCCGAATGGCGCGAAAATTTTGCGATCTATTGGACCGGATGGACGGCGAATTCAGACCGCTGGTGGGCAACGTTCGCCTGGACCCAGGATCCAATCGCAACGTAATTCCCGGAGCGGCCCATTTTACGCTCGCAGTACAGGGGCAGCTAACGGAAGAACAGTGCGATCAGATCGCGCGACAATTGCAGGGATTTGCCATCTCCGAGCTGACGCATGCCGTATCCGCTGGAGGCGAAGGGATTCGACTTTCCCGGATGGATCGGATGAGCTATGCGAATGTTCATGGCAGCGCACGACTGACCATCGATCTTCGCGCCGGTGATCGCGAAGTATCCGGAAGATTTCGCGAATCGATGAATGACACCATCAAGGCCGTCGCGCAGGAATACAATGTAACTATCAAAAATGAAATACAGCAGCAGCTTATGCCCTACAGCCTGGAACGTTCCGGCCAGGTGCTTATTATGGAACGAAGTTACGGAGGCAGTCACAACCCCAATGAGGCAGAATTGCAGGCCGATTTAACTCGAGGTTGCCTCTATCAATTTGGTCTTTTGGAGGAGGTATTGCGATGGAAAGATTTACCCAAAGACTTCAATTTCTTTGAGTTCGCCGAAGAGCGGATGCCGACTTCATGGAAACAAGCTCTGGCTCGATTTACTTCGGGGGCGCTGCACGATACTTGCAATATTGCCGCTACAGCCGGGTCCAGGGAATCATGATTGTCTGGATTTACCCGGCGATTCCAGAAGAAATTCCATGATGTCCAGAATATGAAGTGATCCTTTCAGCTTTCGTTCTGCGTCCAGTACTGGAAGCACCTTGATCACAGAGCCCTGCATCATGCGCCGAATTGCTGTGGCCAGGTCTTCTTCGGGGCTGCAATACCGCAGATCGGTGCTCATAATATCTTCCACGGTGGTGGCCGTCACCGAATGTAGAATTTCCCGTCCTCCGTAGCGGGCCTGACTGTGGATGTAATCCTCGGGTTCATTGGCCAGCCCACCATGAAAGTAAAACTCCTCGTTGCGAGTGGACTTTAGATGTCTTGCCAGATCGCCCACGCTAATCATCCCCACGATTTTGCCCTGCTTTTCAACCAGGGCGATTCGATCGTCTTTTAGCTGAATCAAACGGCTTACCAGCGCCGATAAATCCGCATCGGCTGGAACCACAAGCAATGGTTCAGCGTTTGAATGGTATTTTAGAAAATCCTGAACCAGGCGAAGTTCCGGGGCGCTTTTTTTATTTCGTTTCATGCACTCACCTCTTCCCTTTCTTTCTGGTGCGACTCACCGGCAAGTTCCAGCGCCTTTCGCGTAAAAATTGGACCAATGAGAGCGTAGACTGTGGTCGTTGCCACAACTACATTTAGAAGAATTTGAGCCACCGAGTTGTACCCCATGGCAGCCAGGCTTTGTTTGGCTTGCAGAGCGAGTCCCAGACCCACTCC
>JAGRNC010000642.1 GCA_020440935.1 Leptospiraceae bacterium
AGATGTCGTGTAGATCCAGTTTGAGCTTGGCCATAATCGGGTGGGAAGCTGGCGTCGCTTCTCAGATGTTTTAGATATTCCGCGGATTCGAAACTGCACCACCCGGGGGACCCGACATGGCTTGCATACTTTGAAAGGAAGGAGCGGAATTTCCGAAAGTCAAACGAAAATTTGGAAGGTTATCCGGGCTACCGTCCTGCAAACAGGATTCTTTTTTCTTCTCATCGGGCCTTTGCGTCCCATTCCCGGATGGCGATTCTGGCCGGAGCAGGGTCCGATTGACATTCCTGCGAATCCGAAAAACCGGTGACGTCGTATATTTCTGTTGACACTAACTTACAGTATCCTAGATATCATGACAAACTTTTAGCGTTGGACGCTAGGGTACCGAAAACCAGGGTATCGATGCGGATGTAACATCGGAGAGAGAGGTGATCCTCTCTCTGAATGTCCGCGAAAAGAATACCATCCAGTTTCTGGATCACGCCTTAAAATTCGATGCAGGAGCACGGAATGGAATCTTTCAACAGAACGGTCAGCAAGGCCTTGATTTTACTAATCGGGTCTCTATTTTTTACCTCGGCGTGTTCGCTTCTCGGTCTGGATAGCGAGGACGATGACACGACACTGCTGCTGGCAGCCCTTGCCTTGAATCGCGGTTACAGTCTTGATTCCAGTACAAATTGCATCGTAGGGCAGTCTTCGTCGATGGATGCCAGTCTTCCGCCCTGGATAAAGGATAATTTCAAATGTTCGGTGGGAACCATGGACGGCTCGAATTACGTTTTTACCACCTTGAATTTGCCGAATACAAAAAGCTATTATTATGGTACAGCGTCTTCCCTGTATGAAGATCTACCCTCCGGGAACACTCCTGCCGGTAACAATGTGATTGGAGCCCAGAACTTCGTGTACACAATTCCTGGCAGTCCCACCGTCAATGGCGGCGCCAAAACCAGTACCCAGGGAGGGCTACCGTCCATCGGATTGACGGTGAATGGGCTTGCAATTTTCAATAATGCCGCTGCGCCCGGCGATACTCTTGCGACGGAAGCCGGAACATTCGACAAATATAACGGGCATCCCCAGGAGAGCAGCGTTTATCATCATCACGCTAATCCGTTAAATATCACGTCGACGTCCGGGGATTCCAATCTTGTTGGCATCGCACTGGACGGATATCCCATCTATGGATTGTATTGCGATCAAGCCACCGCTTCCACTGCGGATGATGCGGCACCGGGCATCGGAACTCCGGCTCTGGATGCGTATCATGGGCATGCTGCAAATACTGTCCTTTTTCCGGGCGGGATCTACCACTACCACTACGCCTATGATTCTACGGCGACGATAAACACTCTCATGGGGTCCTTCTTCAATGGGAACATCGGAACCGTTACGAACTAAGAGAGACAGAAAGGGAGGCCTTTTACAAGGAAACTTTAAACCTCCGATGCTCCTTCTTCCATTTCTATTCTTAATCGTCACTGCGAAGTGCTTCGGCGGCTCCGAGATTCCGTACAATGATCCCGGCCTTTCGGTCCGGTCGGGCATTACCTATTATCAGGCTGAGCCCTTCACGGGAAAGATTCGTCAGCCGATTCCTGCCGTTGGTGAAGTCCGTTTGACTCCGTACAAAGACGGTATATTGCACGGAACCATGGTAGCACGTGGAACTTCAGGACAGCTACTTCTCCGTTCCGAATATGCGGCGGGTAAGAAGCACGGTCTGCAACGAACCTGGTATGCAGACGGCAGAGATCGCTCCTTCGGCGAATTTGCGAATGGGCATTATATTGGAGACCACTGGGCATGGCACCACAATGGAAGGGTCATGGAATTCAATCGGTACGACGACCGGGGAGAGGTGATTGCCAGCAAAAA
>JAGRNC010000643.1 GCA_020440935.1 Leptospiraceae bacterium
GGTGTCGCAACTGAAGCAACTGTCCTCCTACAATGCCGGCGCATCCCTGGAAACCCGCGCAAGACTTCGGCTCGAAGTTGGATCCCGGGAAAGCTGCGATGAGAAAAAGGAGCAGATGCTTGCCATCCTTTCCCGGCATTATGGGGGAATCGGCGCCTCGTCATGTGTGGATGAGGATCTAAAAAACTATCTGCAAGCGGATGTGCCCATTCGTCTGGTAAATGATTCCGATAAGGAGAAACGGATTACATCTATATTAGTTAGTCCAAAAGCCAATGGTGTTCGATTATCGGTGGCGATGGATCGCGGAAGATTCGAAGCAATGCAGCAAGAAATGGAACAGGCCTTCTATCAGAAGCCGGAAGTGGAAGATCTTTCCATCACCATCGTCCTTTACAACGATGCGAAGGACAGGCCGGTACTTACCACGGCCCGACTGGCCTATGTCGATGGAAAACCAATTCCTGAACCGACCGACATTGTTCTGGAATCGGGAAAGAAAATGGAAATCACCCTGGCCAATGTCAGTCGGGATTTTATCTTTGCCAACGGAGCTCTACCAATCCTGGAGGTTCGCCCGGAAGATCAGAATCAGTCCTTTGCGCAGATTCAATTTTCCCCCACCAGCGAAGTAAAGATGACTCCCGCTTCAAAGGCCGATCCATCGTCGGAGAATCCCAGGAAAGCGGATGCCGAAAAAGCCACCCTGGAAAAAGAACCGGCGAAAGAGAATGACAATACTGCGGACGTTCAGGTCAGGCCCAGAGATTTTAATACATTAGAAGAAAAGGTAAGAGAACTAACAAACTCGGAAACCGGCGTCGGCGGAAACTAAAATAGTCGGCAGCCGGCCTGCTGCTCGCTATATTACCTAGAATCATTGCGAAAGCTACGGCGCTTTCTATCTTATGCCTCAACTGCGAATTTTTAGAACGCTTCTTCTCGTCGGTTTACCGCTCCTTTCTTCCAGCGCAGCATCGGGTCAGGAGCTGTCTTCGCATCAGAACCTGGGTCTCAATGATGTCTATTCCATCGTTCTCCAGAGAAGTGAGCAGGATCAAATAAGGAATGAAGACCTCGCTGTGGCGGAGGCGCGCTATCGCTCAAGTCTATCTTCTTATTATCCAGAGGTATTTCTATTTGGTAGAAAGACCTATTACGATGATTATGATTCCCAGGATAACTCTCAGCTTCAGTCGCTTTTACAACAAAGCCAATCCGGGAGTTCAAGCAGTAGCTCGTCCACGAGCAGCGGAAGCAGCTTTTCCAGGGTCAACGATCCATACCAGGTGGGCGCCGGTTTTCGATGGCCCATATTCAGCGGATTTCAGACCTACCATGAATCAGAAGCACGACAATCGGAAAAGACTTCGGCTCTGCTGAGCAAGCAGCGGTTTCGCGAACTATTATACAGGGATGTTAGCGAGGTATATTTTCAAATCCTGGAATATCAAAAAACCGTTCAGATACTGAGCGAGGAGCAGCAGGCGCTGCTTGCGCGAATCGGCGAACTGTCGCGAAGAGTCGGTATTGGTCGCTCATCACAGGGAGAGCTTCTGGCGGCTCGAACAGAATACAATAATTCGCGGGTAGAATTGGAGCGAATTCGCGGCCTGGAGTCTACTTCCAGGGAACTGCTGGCTTTTCTGATGGGCATACCGGCCGACGGATTCAGCCTGCAGAACACCGTTCCGCTTCCCGAGCAGGGACGACTGGAAGCCTATCTGGCCACGGTTGAGAATCGAAAGGATGTACTTGCGGCCGAGCAGTCCGTGGAAGCTGCCAGGGCAAGGCAGGATAGCTCGGAAGGCGGCTATTATCCAAACGCCAATATTGAGGGAAGTTATTACGCAACTCAGAAACCCGATTATGGAAGGGATTGGG
>JAGRNC010000644.1 GCA_020440935.1 Leptospiraceae bacterium
GCTTCAATCACATTTCTTGTTCTAGAGAGATCTTCGCATCTTCCTCCGAAATGGCGCGGACGATGTAGATGCTTGTATGCTCCATAAGATCCAGGAAGCTCAGTCCTGCATAGGGAAGCTTCTTCTCATCGCGCAGTAATCGCACCACCGGCCGCAGAGGTTTTTCTGCATTCGCTCCCACCACAAGTCCGATTTGTCCTGTGCTCATCTCGATGAGCGAGCCCAGCGGATACATTCCGATGGAGCCAAGAAAGATGCGCAATAGCTTTGGATCGTACTGCTCTGTACCCAGGCTCAGTAGGTTCTTCATTGCATCGTAGGGTAGTTTTGCCGGCCTATACGGACGATCTTCCATCAATGCTGTGAAGGTGTCCACAATGCGAGCAATGCGAGCCATTACATCAATCTGGCCGCCAGAAAGTCCCTGCGGATATCCTTTTCCATTGAATGCTTCCTGATGCTGCAATGCCACTACTGCAAGCGATGCTTTAACCCTGGCATCGTTGAGCAGCATCTTGTAACCGATGAGCGGATGGGTACGGATGGCATTCTTTTCCTGGTCTTCCAGATCGGTTTTCCCCGAATAGATGTCCATGGGCAGGCGCGTCATTCCCGAATCCATCAGAAGTAGCGAAAGACAAACTTCCTGCAATCGGGGCCGAGAAAAACTCATGGCTTTACCTAAATGGACGCCGTAGGAAGCTGCATGCAATGCATGGGCGATGATGGGGTTGGAAGATACGTAATTTGTGCGAAAAGAGATTAGAATCAGTGGAACGGATAGTAAGTCTTCTACCAGGGCTGAGGCCACTTTGAGCACCGCCTGGTTATCGAACTGCTTTTTCTCATTGAGAAGTTTCCAGTTCATCTCCAGGGTTTTTCCATATTCACCCAGTCTTGTTCGAAACTGATTTCTGGTCTTGCGAAGTTGTTCGTATTCGCTGTGAAGCCGGAGAGCCTCCGCCGAAAAGCTTGCCGAAACCGGAGCGGCGGGAGCATCGCGAGTATCAAAGGAACTGCCCTCTTTCTTTTCTGGCTCTTTTACTAGCTGACCGGAGGTTTCTACTTCTTCGATTCCCCATTTCTTGAGTCGGTCAATATCCTTTTCCGATAGCTCCTGTTTTGCCTGGACCAGTACATTATTTGGATCGATAAATACCGGTTGGTCGAATACCATTCCGGGGCGGAGCTGTGCTACTTTGAGTTTGCGCATTTAGATTTATCTTTGTTGATCCCGGCTGTATAAGAATGCAAATATTCGGGAAACGGCCCTGTAAAGATTTTCGGGTATTTCCTGGCCAATTTTGACGCCCTGCAGGAAATCTGCGACCCCTGGATCTTCAATCACCGGGATTCCATGCTCCATTGCCAGCGCATGAATCTGATCCGCCAGAGAGCCTTCTCCCTTTGCCACAAGATAGGGAGCATCGTTGCGGGATTCATCGAATCTAAGCGCCGCCGCTTTCTTTGCATTTTTTTGTTCGATACGGATACTCCCTGGCACATAATACCGGAGGATAGTCAATTCTTTCCAGCGTTTTCCTGATTCACTGAAGCCGAATGTCAAGCCTCCCAGAGTTGGCCCGTTTGAAAAAACGACATATCCGGAAATCGATCTAGAATCTGGACCTCCAGTAATCCGGGAATTTCTACTCCGGCAATTATCCTTTCCAGATCCTTTCGGGCGCTTGTATCGGGCTGCACTAAAAGTAGACGGAAGAATTGAAACTCCGGTTGATCTGAATAGAAAACAAACAGAGTGGGACCAATGTCCGGCACAGTCGGTACAATACCAAAGAAATACGGTGACCTCTGCAACGAGCCGAAGCCTCCCTGATTTTCCTCTTTCGATGATTCCTCCCTTTCCTGCTGTCCGGCATGGCC
>JAGRNC010000645.1 GCA_020440935.1 Leptospiraceae bacterium
GATCGGTTCCCGTTAACGCCAGGGCAGGATAGGTGAATTCGCTGAGGTACTTCCGCAGATCATTGGGGCTGTCATGCTCGGGATCAACGCTTAAGAATAATAGTTCGGGCCAATTTTCCTTTTCGTCAGATGCATCAAAGGCCTTCTGTAACTTGTGTAATGTCATTGGACAGAAATCGGGACAATAGGTGTAGCCAAAAAATGCAAGTACCGGCTTACCTCTAAAATCCTTCCATTGTACAACGTTGCCGTTCACATCCTGCAGCGTAAAATCTTCAACTTTTCCCAGGTTCTTTAGCTGGGACGGAGCACAGCTGGCCACCGCCAAAAGCGCCATGAGCGATGCCATGAAAATCCCGCCAGCAAACCTGGCGGGCAAAGTAGAATTGGATTTATGGCGTGGTATCAGTTCCATTGAGCCGCTTCTCTGCGTGGATCTTCTCCAGAAAGCCCTGAACCTCTCGAGTAAATCCTTCCCGGTTTACATCGATGGAGCGAGCATGGGATGCGCCCCAATCGGTAAAATAAAGACCTTTCTGATCATCGGAAAGCCCTGTTAGATGATCAAAGACAGATTGTGAGTTTTCCGGTGATGTGTAATCGTCCTGCTTTGAATGTATCAAGAACACAGGCGTCTTGATGGCCGGCGCATAGCGAAGCACCGAGGTCTCATCGGCGTCGAAATCGGCGCGTAGCTCGGCGATCCAGAAAGCCAGAGGAATGAACAAATGAATGACCGGACCATAATCGGCTTCTCCCCGTTGCTCTACAATTGTGTGCAAGTCCCGGTACGGAGACTCGGCCAGAACAAAGGCAAATTCGCGACCGGAGGATCCCGCAGCCATTAAGGATGTGGCGGCGCCAAAGGATTCGCCCACGAGCCCAACATTAATGTCTTTTAGTCCGCGCTCTTTTTCTAGCCAGTTGATGACGTTGATCAGGTCCTGTTTTTCGTAGTATCCATAGGTGCCATATTTTCCGCCGCTCTGGCCATGTTTGCGGGCATCGTAGAAGAGCTCATCGCAACCATACTTTTGAAAAATCGGAGCATATTTCATGGCGCCGTACCGCGTTCCCGTAAATCCATGATGAAATACAATTCCACAACGGGCCTTTCCAGAGGCGGGGTAAAACCACCCCTTCAGTACGATTCCCTGGCTTTCGAGTTCGAAATCGCGTCCATCGGTCAGGCCAAATTGGGCAGGGCTCTCAATCTTCAGATTCTGCCGGTCCTCTTCCAGAGGTCTTGTGCGAAAGTCGATGAGCACTCCCGAGAAATACCAACCGATTCCCAGATAAAGGGCGGCCAGTGTAAGGCCTGCTCCGATCCAGATTTTGCTTTTACTCTTTTTCACATTTATTCTCCCGATAGCGTAAATACGTCGTTGGGCGCAACCACTGGCGCATATATTTTTTGGATTCCATTGTCAAAGCGCAGGTTCAGTTCGAGTAGATCCCCCTCTTTGAGCTCGCGCTTCAGATTGATTACCATTAGATGGATTCGTCCCGGGCCCATTTGTACGCTACTCTGGGCCGCGATAGGCAGCCGGTCGATTCTACGCATGGAGGCCACGCTGCCATCCATGATAGTTTCATGAATTTCTACCTGCGCTGCATCCTCGCAATCAGCGCCCATCAGTGTTCTGTTTTCGGACGTGCCATTCTGGATGGTCATATAGATGGCCGCATTCTTTTGACCTGGCAACGGTGCCGGGATCTGCACATTGGAGATCGAAAAGCTGGTACTGCAGCCGGCCCCCCCGGCGAAAGCGACGAAGGGCAGGATCAGCAGGAGGACACCGTACGGCCTCTGTAGCGTAATCATTGGGCTAAGGTGAAAAGGCGCGAGCCGGTTGACAAGCGGCTTTCCTTATTTGTACTG
>JAGRNC010000646.1 GCA_020440935.1 Leptospiraceae bacterium
GTTCGAATAGACCGGCAGCACACATATAGGAATCGCCAATGGTCTTGATCTTTTCCATCTTTTGCAGGCTGGAAATTCGATCAAAGTGACTGAAGCAATAGTCCAGCTCATCCAGAAGTTCGCGCGGGGACATTTCTTCGGCGATGCCGGTAAAATCCACCATGTCGGCAAATAGTACGCAGCAGTCGGGCACCAGTCCGGGAATGACCTTGCCGGATAGTTTCAGCTCTTCGGCTACCGGCGCGGGCAAGATTGTATTGAGCAGGTCATCCGAGCGTTTCAATGACGCTTTCAGAATTCCGTCGAAGAAGCGAAAGCTCTCATAGGCCAGATCCTGGTTCTGACGCATCAACAAATCGCGACATTCGGCAGGATTCTCCGATTCGCTCAATGCTTTGCGCAATTCGTCCAGCATGATTGTTTCGCCAGCCATAAGCGATTGATAGGTCATGCCCCGGCCATATTCCACCGATTTTCGAAGCACCGATGCCAGTCGTTTGAACAATGCGCTTCGATGCATGGAATCGCCGTACTTCAGGTCCAGGATTCGATGTAAGAAAACCTGATTGTACATTTTGAAAGTGGACTTTCGATATTTTACGGGCGGATCGGTGCGTTTCCACCATCGCTTGAACAAATTGAACTCAGCTTCTTCCGATTCAAGATCTGGAAAATGTTCCAGCAATTCGGCGATCATCGATTCTGTAAGCTCGCGAAAGCTAATGCCTTCCATTGTGATATGTTCTACCAGGGAAGAGTCCTTTTTTAATTCTTCGCGAAGGTGCAATAGAAAATAGCGAGCAAGGATTAGCGCTGCCGATTGGCGAATGGGATCGAGCGATTTCGATTCGGATTCTTTCATTTTCAGTAGAAATCGGAGAGGAATGCGGCGTAATCCGGCACTGTTGCTACCGCATAGGGCTGAACTCCCATATCTCTGGCTGCCTCCGCTGTAGTCTGCCCCAGGGTAAGCAATGCTGGTCGCTTCTCTTGCTCCATTAGACCGGCCCTTTGCATCGCCTGCAGGCTCAATGGGCTTCCCGCCAGAAGGTACACCGGCTCTTTTGCCTGGTCCAATTCTTTCAAAACGAAGGAAAGCTCCAGAGACTCTGTGCGGTAGAGCTCTACAGTTGTGGTCTGGGCTCCGCTCGATTCCAGGGCCTGCATAAGTTCCTTTCGGCCGTCGCGGCCAACCAGAAATACAAGAGCTGTGGTAGGCGATTGCAGATCGCGCAAGGAAGGTAGCAATCCGGCCGATGTTCCGTCGGCGCTTAATACCACGTCGGCCTGCGGATCCAGTTTTCTGATTTCTGAGGCTGTAGATTCGCCAGTGGTCGCCCATCGAATGTCCATGCGATTCTCAATGTCCAGGCGCTGGCGAAATCGCTCCATACTACCAAAGCGTTGGCGAAGGGCTTCTACTGCGGCGCTGCTAAATATAGAAAAAACGATTCGATCCTTTTTATCCAGCGCACTTTTCAGCAGGTCCCATTTGTCCTCGCCCTCGATCGCAACAGTGCGGAGGGCCGCAAAGGTCCGCAACCGATTCGAATCGGGAACGATCGATTCCAGTTTCTCTGGAAGCTCGTTCATTTTTGCTTCTTTGCCAAATACAAAAATGGTGGGTACATTTTTCAGTTCTTCCAGCATTCGGGCCGACAGTCGCGCAGGATCGGAGTCTTCGCGATATCCGTAAATGGAGCGCTGGCGCCGATTCTGTTCAAACTCTTCGCCCAGATACATATGCGCGCCAAAGAGTGTGCCACCGGCAGACGATCGCGCTTCAGCGTAGATTCCCAGCGGTAGATTGCATCCGCCTTCTAAGCCCGCCAAAATGGATCGTTCAATTTCTGTAATTTGTGCCAGATCGGAATTG
>JAGRNC010000647.1 GCA_020440935.1 Leptospiraceae bacterium
TTTCCCATCTTGTTCTCCCTTACCGGGGATTTGTTTCGTACAGAGAACCGGCCCACTGCTAGCGCATGGGTTGGCCTGGCTATGAGCCTGGGCATGGCCTTTGGGCAGATGTTTGCAGGCAGTATTGCACATAGTACCATATTTGGGCTGGAGGGCTGGCGGTTTAGTTTTATTGCGGTGGCGGTCCCTGCCTTCCCGGTAGTTGCTCTATTCTATTATTTTGCTCAGCTGCCCGAACATGGCGCGGCCGACGAAGGGGCCGGGAAGGTAGATCTGGAGCATAACATTTCCTTCTCCATGGAGAGCCTGACGCGCGTATTCCGCGTGAAGACAAATGTCCTGGCATTTCTTCAAGGGATACCCGGTACTATTCCCTGGGGATTTCTGTTCGTTTTCGCAGTGGATTTTTTCGAGAAGAACAAAGGCTGGGACGTGAATACAGGTAATACAATTGTATTGCTCTTTGGAGGGATGTCCATCCTGGGGGGATTTCTGGGAGGCTTTATTGGCAAGAAGCTCTATGCAGCCAATCGCCGTTTGTTTCCGGCTTTTTGTTCCCTGACTGTCATTGTTGGGGCCATACCCGTGTTTTATCTGGTTAACTACCAGGGAGAATCCATGCTTCCTGCTTTCATCGCATCATTCGTGGGAGGGCTCGTTGTGCCCATGACAGGAGCTAACGTTCGGGCAATCTTGATCAATACGAATTTGCCCGAGAATCGAGGCGCTGTTTTTGGATTCTTCAATCTTACGGATGATCTGGGAAAAGGACTGGGACCATTTTTTATCGGACTTTTCGTAAGTGTCATGCCAGCATTGGCCGCCTACAACCTTGCCATCGCCATGTGGATTGTCTGCGGTCTTGTATGGGTAGGAATTGTCTTTACGATGAACGACGATGAAGATAGAGTAACGGAGGAACTAAGAATAAGGGGGAAGGCTTGAAAACAGCCGTATATCCTGGATCGTTTGATCCCATGACTCTGGGCCATCTGGATATTGTGGACCGGGCAAGATGCATGTTTGACAAGATCTTTGTGGCCATAGCCATTAACTCGGCAAAGACTACATTGTTCAGCCTGGAAGAGCGTAGATCGCTTACCCAGGAAGTGCTCAAGGACCGTAAAGATGTGGAGGTGGTTACCTTCGAAGGTCTGCTTACCGATTTTGCTCGCGATGTAAATGCCACTGCCATAGTGCGGGGCATCCGCGCCGTAACCGACTTTGATTACGAATATGCGATTTACCAGGTGAATCGTCAGCTAAACCCTTCCGTAGACACTGTATTCTTACTCGCAAGCCAGAAGTATTCGTTCATCTCCAGCACGATCATTAAGGAAGTGGCTCGTTACGGAAAGAGCCTGGCGGAATATGCGCCGCCCGAAGTCAGCGAAGCGCTACTGAAAAAGTTCGGGCACATTGTTTAAAGGCAATATGCCTGCGCCGGCGCCCGGCTTCCTGCGGGTAGCGTCATAGGGCTTCTTGGGGTAACCTGGCCAGGTGCCTTCTGTGCTAAGGTTTGACTGAACTAAGCGCCGATTTCTCTGGAAGCGATGCCATCTTTTGAAAAGCCGGGCAGCCCGGCTCCAGATACACAGGTTCGAAGTTGGGCGACCGGAAGAAAGGTAGAAATCCAATCAAAGTCTTTCCGCGCCAGGGAACTTTCTGCGGAGAGACATCTTTTCCCGTGGCTTCCAGAATGGCGCGCCATACCAACTCCGTGCAAAACAATGCATCTTTAGATTCCAGCGTCATATCGTAATCAAATGCGCGGTTTTCTTTTTTGTAGGCCAGCGCTCGAGCTGCGATCTTGTTTCGCACTTCTGCCGAATCGTGATAGCGCGTGATGCAAAAATGGCCGCCGGTGGAATGG
>JAGRNC010000648.1 GCA_020440935.1 Leptospiraceae bacterium
GAGCACGGCGGGGATCCGACCAGCATTGCTTTTTTTCACGGACTTGGATTGAACTACGTCAGTTGTTCGCCCTTTCGCGTAGCCGTGGCCAGGTTGGCCGCTGCTCGGGCCGCCACCGCCTGAAAGCGCAAGAATGGTTCGGAAAACGGCGCTGCCGCCCGGCGTTTCCGAGTTTGAAAGAACCGCCGGGATTGGGAGAATGCCTGCGTCAGCTTTTCGTGGGGGAAAGAAAAAAAGCGCGATGACCCACTAAAGTAGGCCCCTTCGATTTCCGAAGGAACAATCAGGAGGCTTCTATGCAGGTAAGCGGATCTAATTTTAACGCCTCGCAGGCCATGGTTCAAGTGGCCCGCGCTGCCGAAACCATGAATCAAATCCAGCAAATGGCTCTGGACAAAAACCAGGATCTAGCCGGAAAGATGATTGGTATGAATGCCGAGCAAACGGTGCAGGCCCAGAAAAACGCGCAAATCGCAGACTTCCTGGCTTGATGGAATGGGTGCTGCGGTTTACCGCAGTACCCTGTTTGCCTCTCCTTGTTAATCTCTTCCTACAATTGCACTTAAATGGGCTCACATGCGCACGCATTGGCGGACAATCGATTGCAATGCTTCCGTTTGGCGGGATCTAGATTCCGATCGACGGCCTTGATCTAGCCTGCAGCCGGAGCCGGGTCCGGTCCGAGCAAGAACACTTCATCGTTTTCTTTTAGGATATAGTCTGCGGGCGGTGCGAACACCATGCGGCCTCCGGATTTCTTGATCCCAATAACCAGATAGTTCTCTTCGCGATATTTGGCTTCGCGCAATTTAATGCCCAGCCGAGGAGAGCCAGGTTCCATTTTCTCGATCTTCATATCGAACTCATACAACCCGGTGTCGCGAAACACCGAAAGAAAGCTTTCTATATCGGGATGCACAAAGGATCGAGCTACTTGCAGTCCGCCCAGGGTGTTGGGCGAGATTACATGGTCGGCTCCGGCCTGTAGCATCTTCATGCGCGAAGATTCGTATTGAATCCTGGTATGGATCTGAAGCCCGGGATTCAGTCGACGGGCGCTGAGCACCACAAAGAGGTTGTCCGCATCTGTAGGAAGGCAGCAGGCAATTCCCTTTGCTTTTTCGATGCCCACTTCCTCCAGGGTTTCGTCCAGTAGAGCATCCTTGAGTAGATGCGGCCAATCCGGACGTTCCTGAAACAGGGTTGCGTTGGAAGAGTTCTCAATGAACACAAATGGCTGCGAATAGGTTTCCAGATGACGACCAATGACGCAGGCCATGCGACCGCCGCCTACGATGATGAAGTGATTGCGAAGCTGGCTAATGTATTTTTCCATTTTCATCTTCTGATTAAATTCTTTGAAGTTATGCTTCAGCAGGTGGTGAACAAAGTCATTGATGGCAAAAGCGTACATCAATACGCCGCCCATCAAAAGAAAGATCGTAAAAACCTGCCCGGCCGGCGAAAGCGGATGCGTTTCCCCAAACCCCACTGTGGTCAGGGTAATCAGCGTCATGTATACCGAATCCAGCAGATTCCATCCTTCAATCAGATGGTATCCGCCGGTGCCGACCATAAGAAGCAGCAGCAGAATGCTCAGTGGTAACGCAAATAGCTTTCCGTAAGATACTACGTACAAATCATTCCTCTTTCTGGTTTACCAGACGCATTAGATCGGGATACTTTTGATACTCCTGCGAGGATTTCTCCAGTAAAGCGCTACAGGCAGGCATTAAAGCGGTTCCCACAATAAACTCTTTGCAATCTGCCTCTAAAAGCTGATTGTAGCAGAGCCGCGAAAGCGATTGGATTTCTTTTGTGTGGGTGGCCAGCTTTGCATCCAGATTCTTTTGCATAGAT
>JAGRNC010000064.1 GCA_020440935.1 Leptospiraceae bacterium
TGCCAGCTGAGTAAGCTCGGACTCCGTAATCAGTGGGCCATCATAGGCAGACCGTACGGTATGTCTTTTACCAATCATTGCGGCCAGAGGATCGGACCTCTGCTCGGTGGCGGGCTTTAATTCCAATTTCGCAATCGGCTTTCTGCCCAGGTCTCTTGGCAGGCTATAACCTTCGGGCAGGAGTGTTATGTTCAGTTCCATATGCAGCGCCCCTGCCGCGATCGATGCAAGCTCCAGGAAGCATCCCTGGCCGATGTGGATCTGTCGGTAGGTAGGATCTGTAGCAGGCAATACCCTGTCTTCGTCGACATAAAGGACAGCACTCATGCTGGAATGCACTTTGAATTTCCAGGCCTGGGTGTTGTGCGGATTGGGCGCCGAAATGCCCGCGTTTAGAACAATGAGAATTGGATCGGTAAGACCTAGGTCATGGGCGCTGGCCAGTGGCTCCACGGATTCCGAGCCCGAATAGCGAGTCTTCGAAACTGTGCTACAGTATTGACTTAAGGTAGCTGCGGTCAGGAAACCCGCTGCATTGAGCAGAAAATCTTTTCGACTGTTTTGCTTTTTCATGGCTCCAGTATCTCTCCAATGGAAGGAAATATCGACCGTCCCTGCAGGGCAGGTCGAATACATTTCGATTATGCAATACTCTGTCTGCACCAACGGAGGAAAGAATGAAAGAGTCTGCAAATCGATTTGACGGGGCCGGTATCACGGCGGTGGCCTTAATCGCCATAGCCTTGATTACATACCTGGCGGCCTTTTTTACACTGAATGGGGCTATCCAGTGGCCTGCCAGCCTTCGGTATCCGCCCGATAAAATGTTGCCCCTGCTTCTGGAGAATCAGTCTGCCGTATTTCGGGGCTATTACTTCTATCTAATTTCTTCGCTATTGCTGATTCCACTGATGCATATGACATCGTTGTTACTGGATCAGAAAAGCGAATTGTCCGGTCTTCTAATGCGAAGCGCCGCAGGGATGGCGGTGGCCTCGGCGGTTTTTCGTGCCCTGGGGATTATCCGATGGGAATTTGCCATGCCTTATCTGGCAAACTTGAGCTCGGGTGGCACGGCCGATGTGAGCGCCCATTTCTTTGTATTGAACGAGTACGCCGGCAAGGTGGGCGAGCATCTGGGGGTGGGGCTGAGCGCCAGCTTGATGCTAGTTTTCTTTGGTTTTAGTCTGCTGGCCGGACGGCGCGGCAAAAAACTGGCCATATTGAGTTTCGTGGTAGCATTCTTGAATCTTCCCATGCGCGATTACTTCGTCGGAGTTCCGGGATGGTATTTAACGGCCGCCGCCAATTTCTTTCTGGTCTGGCTGATTGCCGTTGCTGCATCATTCAAAATAAGAGCGACACAATGAAGCTAAGCACAACCGAAGAAATTCTACAGCGGCGCGAAATTCGCGCCTTGCTTGTGGTTCTATTTCTGCGCATTCTGTATTCTGCGGGAATGTGGCTCGGTACCATGACGGTGGGAAAGAGCGATTGGGAAAAATGGATCACATCGATTCTGGCCTTAATTGTGCTTTGTTCCGCCGGACCATTCTGGCTGGCGTTGCGCCGACGTAAGGGCATTCTTATAGCGGGGCTTGTAGGCCTGGTTCTTGATCTGGCGGTGTACGGAATGCTTCCCATTATATGGTATAATTCTGTGGGCGGCGCATCGGTCGTTCCTGCTTACATGGTAAAGCATCCGAACGTAATGGCTCTCGGATACATGTTATTGATTTTTCACAGCGCCGCCGGACGCCCGCTGTATCCGCTACTTGCCACTATTGGGGTGGCGGCCATCCAGACAGGCCTGCTCTATTTTGCCAGCCTTGATCCGCGCACCCAGTTCTCCAGTGACTTTGTGGCGCATATGACGGCGGCATCAATCAGTATGGAGTTCTGGTCGGCGAACCTGTTTACCTTTCTGGCCGCGGGTGTTTCGCTATCCTGGATTGTTCGCACAGGGCAGGGCACACTGCGAAATGCCGTAGAAAAACAAATGGAGAATGATCGACTCTCGCGTTACTTCTCTCCAGCGGTGCAGGAGGCGATTTTAGAGCAGAGCGCCGATCCGTTTGCACAGCGCGGCGAGCGAAAGACGGTGGCCGTGCTGTTTTCCGACCTCCGGGCTTTTACATCCATGAGCGAAAAGCTGGAGCCGGAAAAAGCGATCGCCTGGCTTCGCGAATACCATCAATCCATGGTGGAAATCATATTCCGGCATGGAGGCACTCTGGACAAGTTTCTGGGAGATGGTATTCTGGCAGTATTCGGCGCCCCCACCGAAGGGCGTGATGATGCGAAGCGCGCCTATTTGGCTGCCCTGGAGATGCAAAAGTCTCTGGTCGCTTTGAATCGAAAGCGCCAGGAGCGAGGGGATCCTCCTTTTCGGCAGGGAATTGGTCTGCATTTCGGTCCTGCCATTGTAGGTAACATTGGAGTGGCGGAACGATTGGAATATACAATCATCGGAGATACCGTAAATGTTGCCAGTCGCTTGCAGGGTATGACAAAAGAGCTGGGTCAGGATACTTTGCTTTCCGGAGATCTGGTAAGAGAGCTGGAATCGGGCAGCGTGTCATTGGGATTGCATACCATTCGAGGGCGCGAGGAGCCCATAGAGGTATTTGCTCCTCCAAAGGATGCCTGATTGGGTTCCGTCACGATTTGAAGATTTCGCTTTTCTTTTTCGATACCTGCCGATACTTCGCAGCATGGAGTTGATCCATGCTGCCGGCATCACTCAATCGCTGCTACTTTCGGTCTATTTCTTTAGACAAAGAGGAAAAGGCATATTGGAGGGATTGCTCCTTCTAACGGTGGCGGCCACCATAAGCATCGGCTATCTTTACGGTACCCATCGCATCCTGGAATTCCCGCATCTGGCACGCTGGGGATTTACAGTGATGTCCTTGATCGGTCCGCTTTTTTATTTCTCCATGCGTGCTGGCGATCGCGGCATCGGCGCCATGGATGCTATCTGGTTTCTTGTGCCGGCCGGTATTTCCATTTATCTAATTCCATTTCATCTTTCTTCCGCCGAGCATAAACTTGCCTATCTTCGCGAGGATCTGATACAAATACACCTGGATTGCATCATTATTCTATATGCCAGTCTGATCAACAATCTGGCGTCCATGTCGCTAGGAATTATACAGCTCTATCGGCGAGACCGTCGGGAGCGTGAGAATCAAAGCAGCGCAGGAAGCATACTTTATTACTTTGTGCCGCTGGCTTTGCTATTGTTTACCGCCAGTATTTCGGCTTTTGATCCAAATCTCTTGAATTCCGGGCTATTTTCCGGCATTGGATCGGTAATCGTGCTGTTGCGATCCTACGTGATTGTATACAATCAACGAAGCGATAGCGAAACCGATGCACTGTATCCTCCCACGCAACGTTATCGCAAAGCATTGCTTGGACAGGAGTTAGTTCAGGAATGCGGGGAGCGGCTGCGCCACTATCTGGACAATGAAAAACCATATCTGGAACCCGATTTCAAGTTACAGGATGCAGCGAAATTTCTGGATCTCTCCAATGTCCAGACCTCCCAGATTATTAACCGATATTTTGGAAAGAGCTTCTTACAAATGTGCCAGGAGTTGCGGGTTTCCGAAGCCCGCGCCCTTCTGGAGAGCCGACCGGACAGTTTCACTATACTTGATATTGCGCTGGAAAGCGGCTTTAACTCAAAATCTGCTTTTAACTCCGCCTTTCGAAACATCGTAGGCGCTTCGCCGTCCGACTATCGAAAGAAGCTACGTAGCTGAACTCGGTATAGCTTCCGGGGCGCTCAGTACTTGTAGAGGCTGGGCGCGACCGGGCCCTGGATTTCCCTTGCCAGGCAGGCCCTTAGAAGCACCCATTCCTCATGAAGCGTTCCACCGCCATTCGATTCAAAATTGCCACATTGTTCATGGTATATTTTCTTCTGGTTTCCATTCTTCTATTTTTGAATGGGTATCTACTTCGTCTGGGAGTAGACAAAGGCGGGAACTGGGAAGCCAACCTTGCGTTGAACTTTCTGAACTATATTGCAGGCGGGATCGCAGGCGGATTGATCCTTGCCCTGTTCGAATTGTTTTTGCTGCAGAATTTGTTTCGCAGATATGGCTTATTGATTCTAACGCTGGGACGGGCTCTTTTCTTTACTCTTGTCTACATCGTCATTGTTGTCATTCTCGCTTTCTATTACAATATCGAGGCCACCGGAAAAGGCCCTTTCGCATCGGAAGTGCTCGACGGAGTGAAGACATTCCTGCAAAGCCCTGAGCCGCTGCTCAACCTAGTTTTCTATCTTGTATTCGCGACTATCCTGGTCTTTTTTCACCAGGTGGCTGGCATCGTAGGCCGCGGGGTAATGGGGAAATTCTTGTTTGCGCGGTATCGAGAACCAAAGGTAGTACAGCAGGTATTTCTATTTCTGGATATCAACTCCTCTACGACCATTGCTGAAACCATTGGCCATGTACGCTTCTTTGCCATGATCCAGGATTTTCTCGTCGAAGCGGGCGCCGAAATCCTGGAGCATGGGGGCGAAATCTATAAATATGTTGGCGATGAAATCATTGCAATCTGGAATGTTGAGTCCGGAGCCCGCCATGCCAGGGCACTGCACTGCGTTCTGTCTATTTCTGATCGCATTCAAAGCAAATCCGAACAATTCCTGGAGCGCTACGGAGTAGTGCCCGATTTTAAATCGGGAATCCACGTGGGCGAAGCCATGGTGGGTGAACTCGGGGATTGGAAGCGTGAAGTGGCATATATGGGCGATGTAATCAACACTACTGCGCGCATTCAGGGAGCCTGCAAAAAGCTCCAGGCGCGAGTTCTCATTAGCGACGAATATTATCGATTGATCATAGATAACACCAGGTTCTCGGCCGAATTCGTGGGAAAAGGTCGATTGCGGGGTAAAGAGGAGCCGGTGGGGTTGTATCGCATGAATCGTGCCGCGGTATCCTCTCGTGCCCTGGACGATGCGGCCCCCGCCTAGTGGCTCCAGGCCGATACTGGACGGGAAACGAGCCCTTCATCGATCCAGCCGGACATCGCCAGGCGGCGAGGCATTCGAGTGAGGACATCCACGGCAGCGGCATCAGCGCGAAGTATCTGGCGTAGCCGATTCCGTAGATTCGGAGGTCTCCAGAACCAGGGGTAAATGGTCACTGGCCAATCTTGCAAGCGGTGTCGTGTGGGTATACCAGCGACCGGCCTTTTGTTGGTTACAATAGATTCGATCCAGACAAAGCAGGGGAAACCGGGAAGGGAAGCTTCGGCGAAGACGGGCATGAAGGTCGGCTCCGTTTCTCAATTTTCTGTCCAGCGGGGAGAGCGGAAACCATTCATTCATATCGCCGCATAGAATCAAATGTTGCGCATTCTGCGCCGCGGCTGCCTGCTCCATCGCAGGAATAATTGTGGAAATCTGCGATTTTCTTTCTCTTCGCTTCAGTCCAAGATGCGTTGAACCAACGAGCCATTTTGCCTGGTTCGAACTGTGGGGTTGGTCTCTGCTACCCTGGTCCGGTACGGCGAGTGTGGAGAGGAGCAGTCCTCGGGGTTCGCGATTTCTGTATTTTAGCGATATAGTGTAGGATTCCAGGATCTGGTATCTGGAAAGGAGCGCATTACCATATTGGCCGGGGCCGGTGGGTCCGGCGGCTAGATTGTAGCCAGGCAACGATGCCAGAAATTCAAACTGTACCTCTCCGGCGCGACGATAGCGAAGAGAGCCCACCTCTTGTAGGCAAACAATATCACAGTCCAGTTCGCCGATTACTTCGGCGATCCGCTGGACGGAGACCTGCCCATCGACGCCCCTGCCTCCATGCATATTGTAGGTGGCGATCTTTATCTTACTTTTCTCCGATGGGTAAAAAATCTTCCAGGATCTTTTCCACCTGAATGGGCTTTTCCGGATCCAGTTGTAGTTCGGGTACAATGTCATCGAGGATTGTTCCGCTTCCTGTCTCCAGGGGTAGCAATCTGCGCGGCTTCGATTGTAGCGCCTCGATGGTCTGAATGAGTGAACCTTGCGTTAATTGTTGCTCCACGGATTCCAGAGTTGCGCCCAGATGTTCGGCCAGAAGTCCGTTACGGAATTTCACGATTGCGTCCATAATGTCCGTTCGCAGGGAACTCTGCTCGGACGACACCGGCGGTGGGTAGGCATCCAGAGCCATACCACATTCGGTATCCAGTCCCATGGAGCGGTTACTCAAATTGGCCGAAGTTACAAAAGCAAACCGATCGTCTACCACCATGGCCTTTGCATGCACAAAGATGTCTTTGCCTTCCACTTCCGGATAGTACATCCGCAGTCGATTATGCTTGTCCGCGTGGCGCAACCTCTGTACAATTCGATGACGCAGGGTGCCCATGGTAGCTTCTTCCAGCCAGCCTGGACATGCTTTGGGGGTAACAATCACTATTTCCGGTCCCGACTCTTGATGCAGGCTTTCTTCCAGAAAACCCGCCACTGCGTCGGACGTGAAGTATTGATTCTCGATATAAATGGAATGTTTGGCTCTCGCGATGGCATCGCCAAAAAGCGACAGGTTTTCCTGGACCGAGGGGCGATCTTCCCATTCGGGATCTGTGCGGACCAGTCCTACGCGAACGTCCTGAAAGTCGGTTTGCAGGCCAGGAGGCCAGATATTGCGCGAAGGGGTGGGGCGGATCACTTCGCCGCAGGCTCGTTGCCATCGATTGCGGGCAAGTTGTCCCAACCATCGCGCTGCCTCGCCGGATACCATGGTCTGGATGTCGTGGAATGCGTCGTATGCTCCCCCGTCGGGCCGCTGGCGGCCCAGGCCATCGGTAGAGTGGGCCCTTGTGTCCCATCTTTGCCCGGTAAGATCGATCCCTCCACAAAAGCCAATGCTATCATCAATCACCGCTACCTTTTGATGATGCGACGCTCCCAGAGGATGGTTGTTATCAAATCGAAAATGCAGCCGTTCACTGGATTGCCAGGCAAATTTAATGGCAGCCATGGCCTCTCTTTCCAGGGCATAGATCATTGAATAGTCCCAGTTCAGAATATAGATCTGTAATTCGGAGTTCTTCGCAAGTAGATCGTTCAAGAAAGAGAGAAACGCTATGGAATCGTAATCTTCCAGAGGAGCGGGCGCATCAATGTGCTCGCGCTCCGATGATTCCATGTCTGCTTCGCGATTCAGTACTAACCGGCTATCCAGATCCCATCCAAGTATGAAAAGGGATTGCCGGGCCATTCGCGCCGCCTGCATGAAAGCATTGTAGTAATTGGCCGCGTCAACAAGAAAGGCGCCTTTATCTGCATGCGCCAAACTTGCATTCCGGCCATCTTCCAGTATGGTATGCATCGATTGCCAGTTTTTCGACGCACAGCTGTGGAACAAGGAAAAGGATTCGTTACTCTTGCGACAACCCCAGGCGAATATAGTTTCGCGTATGCGCTCCAACGCGCTGAAATACCGGCGTTAATGCATTTACGAGAGTATTTGTAGTGCCCTTTTTTTCCAGCATTGCATAGATATCGTCCTCGGCGCCTACTCCTTTGTATACATAGTTTCCGTCGGTAGCAATAGACTCAGGTAGCTGCTGCTCGAGTATGGAATCAACCTCCGAAGCGCTGGAAGCGGCTTCGCCGGCCACTATTTGCCGAATATAGCCGTTGGCAGCCGGATCGTAGGAATCATCCAGTTGCAAGTCGGTAAGAGCCTTCCACATTGCGCCGGGCTTTCGCTTCTGTTGGTATACGGCGATCATTAGATTTCTTTGAAAATTTTCCAGCGCCAGGTGCCGATTGGATAGTTGCTGGATGGCTTCGGTCTGCGGCGATGAAATGCCAACGGTGTTTAGCAGGTTCATCCATACGAGACCCGTGGTGCCCTTGGCTGGCATAACCCGTGCATGGTAGGGTTGTGTCAAATCTTGGAGATAATGCAAACCCCATCCCAGGAATCGGTAGCCCCAGTAAGGATGCCCGGTCTTAAATGCGAAGCGTGCAAGCGCCAGAAACTCCCTGGCTCGGTAATCCGCATAGGTTTGTTTCAGAAAGCCAGCCAGAGTATACACTACGGCCGATTCATGATAGAAGCCCATGTGAAAAGGAGCCTGACTGGAATACTCCAGTTTCGCATTCCCAAAGGACTGCTCGCCGAAGCCATACTCCTTTCCAAACTCCGTATGATTGTCTTCGAAAAGACCAATGTCATGTCCGTAGTCCGGTTCATCGCTGGCGCTGGAAAGAACCAGTAATGCCTGCACGCGATCGCCGGTGCGATAGGCGCAGAATGTAATTTCTTTCATATAATCTGCATCTTTGAGGATCGTTACCTCGGTGTGCGGAATCCTGTGGCAGTTTCCTGGAATTTTCCCGGGTACTTCCTGCACGGCCATGGCTAGCTTTATGGTCGGGTTGATCCGCAATGCGCGCAGAAATGCAAGAGCGGGTTGACCATTATTGGCTTTGAACTGCAGACTTTCTGGCAGTGGTGGGTATTCGGGATTGGAGCGATTTTTCCGATCCAATTCCCTTAAGAGCGTTTCCAGGCCCGACTGCTCTGCTTTTACGAATGATTCCAGAGATTCTACAGTAACTTCTTTTTGAAGCTGCTCAATAGAACCGGCGGCAGAATAGGTGATCAGACTATGTTCCCACCAGGCGAAGATCGCCGAAGGGTAGATGGTGAGAATCAATGCAATTAGAACAGGTAAACAGAGGCGCTTCATGCAGCAAAGTCGACGCCATTCTTGCTACTGTCAACTCCGGTACGACGAGCTCCGGTAGCAGTCCTGCGCGAAGCCCATCGTAGTCCGTTCTTTAATGGAAGACTGAGAAATTAAACCGACGGTAAACCCAGGGCTCTGCGCCAGGCGCTAATCTGGCCCAGATGGGTTCCGTGGTGCGCCAGCATAAGGTACCCCAGCGCCGATCCCGAATCGGGCATGGTGGTCTTCCAGCGCTCCAGTTGCACCGGTTTCTGGAGCGCCTCCACTCCCAGAGATTTGAGCAGCTCCGCTGCAGCCTTGTTCCCTTCGGTGTAGGTTTCCAGGATCTCCGATTTAGAAGGATAAATCGATCGGTCGCTTTGCGGGCTCGATTGCATTCCAAACGGATGATCTTTCGGATCATCGAAGGCCTCTCCCTTCATGAGCTGTTGGAAGATGGGTAGATAGGCATTCAAATGACTGAACACCCAGGCAGGATGGTTCATGTTGGGCGCAGGTTCGGCAATCATTTGCTCTTCGGATAGATCCGCGATGAGCTTGGCGCCGTATTCGGTCAGTCGACCGTGCCCCAGAAGAATTACGTTAATCACGGAGCCATAGTGCTACTGAGCAGGCAGGGGTCAAGTCGCCGCCGGGTGCAGGCCCGGGCGAATTTCTGAATTGTTTCGCGGGCATTGAGGAAGGTAATTCCTTCCGATCTGTAGAACCGGAGTAATGAGTGCTTCGCCAGGATCCGATTAAGCCGCCTCTACAAAGTACATTTCCATCGGATCTTTTCCCTTGGCTTCTACGAGGCCCCTGGGGCTGCATTGGAAGTGCGGTCCCAGTTTGACGCGAGTAGCGGCGGAAACATTCACTTTGCCGGGGCTTCCGGAGCTTTCCATCCGCGAAGCTGTATTCACTGCATCGCCCCAAATGTCATAGGAGAAGTTGTGCTCTCCCACTACGCCGGCGATGACCGGCCCGGTATGCACTCCGATGCGCACTTCCCAGTAGGGCATTCCCTTTTGTTGGCGTTCGAGAAACGTAGCATGAACAAAGTCGCGCATCTGCAAGGCGGCCTGAACGCACCTGGATGCATGATCCGCCAGGGGCTCCGGCAGCCCGCCGGCGCACATATAGGCATCTCCAATGGTCTTGATGCGCTGCAATCCATGGCTCACTACAATACGATCAAATTCACTGAAGCAATGATCCAACTCACTCAGTAGTTCTTCCGGCCGCATTTGCTCGGCCAGACCTGTAAAGCCTTTGAAATCAGTAAACAGGATACTTGCCTCCGAGAAAAACGTAGGTCTTGCACTGCCGCTGGTTCGGATTTCTTCCAGCACCGAAGTCGGCAGCATCATGGCCAGAAGCCCATCGGATTTCTTCTTTTCGAAGGCAGCGATGGAATCGGACCGAAGCTTGCGTCGAAACAATCTTTCCTGGAGTTCGGCAAAAGCAAGCGCTCCGAGAGTCAGATACAGTACGTTCATTAGATCTCCCCATTGCAGGGGATCCACTTCCACGTTAAAGAATACGAAACCAAAAAACGGAAGCAAGGTTAGCGCATAGGGAATGGCTCCGGTCCTGGCTCCTCCCACGGACATTACGAAGACGCCGAGCACCACAAACATCAATCCGTTGATAGCCGCCGGATGCAATCCGGTGGCGACGCAAACCCCTACCAGAGTGGTCATCCATCCGGTAAGAGTCGCTACGTGGCATAGGAATATCCAGCCCCGACGTTTTGCTCCCGGTCGAAATACGAAAAGTAGCAGTGCCAGATAAATCAGCGATGGAATGATGGAGAAGAGGCGCCAGGGAGCCAGGAA
>JAGRNC010000649.1 GCA_020440935.1 Leptospiraceae bacterium
CCAGCCCTCCCGGCCAGGAATCGCCTGCCGTAAAACTTGGATGTCTGGAAAGCTCCGTATGGTAACCCGCTCCAAGCTCGCCCATTTCTACATCGTTCTCGGGAAGCAAGAAGCGAATCAGTCTGCCGGCGGTTTCCAGATAAGCGCGATGAATCCACTCCGGTTCCGTAATCCGTTCCTGGAAAGAATCGTCGTCAAAGTCCACCATGGCATAGCCTGGAGGATACACTACATGGAAATCGCGTCGCAGGCTAAAGGCAACAGAGCGTTCGGGTCGCTGGTCCAGAAGTTCGTAGTTTTCCTGGAACTTCTCTTTCTCCAGTTCCATCTCGGCGCGCAATTCCTGTTGCGGTCGTGCCAATATGCCGACCAACTTTTCAATGTATTCGCGGGGCGCCTCGGTTTCGCTTTCTAGCAGGTTCTCCAGAGAGACACTTTCCAGCCGACCCAGTTGTTGGACAAAATCGGTGCGGTCCCGTAATGACTCCGGAGCAATCAGTAGATGATCCCGCATTTGCGGTCCTAGTTGCCCGCTACGTTCTTGTTCCAGAAGATTAAAATCTCGGTGTCGAATGAATCGTAGTACGCTACTCAAGCCTGTTCGAACGCAGGCGCGTAGAATCCGATCGATTTGTTCGCCCTTGAGGGAGGCCGGTCGAATCGCCACTTTCTGCAGAGTAAGCTTTCTTTCTTCGTCGTTGTATTCTAGATAATGGCCAATTACCAGAACCTGCTTGCTTTCCAGAGAATTGAGGTCTGGCTCGGAAAGAATCTTCAATTCCCCCAGTTTCACCAGAGCCCTGGGGGACTGATGAAACATGAAGAAATTTTGAACTCCCTTTTCGATCTGTGTGATTTCTCTTTCCGCTCCGGGACTGAATGAAAGAAGCAGGCTCTTCAGATCAGTACTGGAAATCAGATCGGCGATCTGGGATGTTTCTTCTCCTGGCACCGGTTCCATGTTTACCAGAGTATCTCGTGGACGGCCACACCCTCACTGTCCAGTTCTATACGCACATGGTGCCTTTGTTTTTTACCGTTCCGATCGAAGATCCGGGGCACCCTGGCGGCATTGACATAATGGATTCCGTCTCTTTCTACATGCCAGACACGTTGCCCGCCGCCCTTTAAGGCATGGTGCATGTGCCCGGCAATGACGGCGCTGGGGCGCACCGAAGATTCCAGCGCCAGGCTCAGATCAGCATCGCCAAAATCCCCCCGGGATGCGTCAAAATCGCATCCCCAGATGTCGGCCGGCTTTGCTCCCAGCCCCAGCGGACCATTGTGCGCTAGAATAATTCTTTGCTTTGCACGGCTGGCTTCCAGCAGAGCGCGAATCTTTGCGGCAGAAACCGAATCATCGGATACGCCAAATGTGGCCTCGATATATGGCTTGAAACCAATGCCCGGACCGCCCATGGAATGCGGGCGAGCACAAATGATATCGAGATCGGCCCCCTCGGATTGCTCCTGCCAGCCTTTCTTTTTGCGAAAGGAATGAATGGAATACCCGCCAAGCCTTACGGGTCCCAGCGCCTCTTGAAGCTCCTGCACTCTCCTTTGCATCTTTGCAATGCTACCTGAATCCCCGCGCTTGAGCCGCTGGCTTCCTGTGATTTCCCCCAGTAGTTGCAGTACCGAGGTGGCATCGTGGTTGCCTGGAATCAGTAGCGAAGGTCTTCTTAATCCGGAAAGTATACGCGCAATGGATACCGTTTGCTTGTGCGAACGGCCAGGTAAATCGCCGCAGATCAGTACCAGATGGTAATCGCTTTCGTTCAGTCTTTGAACGTCCTCGGCATCTAGCAAAGTATGAATGTCTCCAAGAACTGCAATCTTTAACATATATTATGCT
>JAGRNC010000650.1 GCA_020440935.1 Leptospiraceae bacterium
AAAGCCGTAAGACCTTTGAATAGCAGAACGGAGGCGGATCCGGCCAATGCGAATTCGGGCCACACTTCCATTAGAAGACCGGCGCTATAGGAAGCGAAAATCAAAGCTACAGCCACAATGGAAGCTGTTTCGGACACAAAGAACATGGCCCAGCCGCGCAAAAATGCCACCAGCGGATGATAGGCTAATCGAAGATATACGTACGGGCCGCCGGAGCGCGGCACCATGGCCACCAGTTCGGCGAAAAGCAATGCGGAAAGGATGGTAACTACGCCGCCAAGAAGCCAGGATCCGTAAAACAGGGCCACTCCACCGGCGGCGGCCATAATAAGCGAAGGAGTGCCAAAAATTCCAGAGCCAATAATCCGCCCCACCACAATGGAGAGCGTTTCGCTCAGTCCGAGCCGGCGATCGTAGCCGGAAGCCATCAGGCCGTAACTCTGGATTCAAATACTGGTCGGACCCAGTGACGCGTTTCCGGATCCCGACCAATAACAGCCTGACGAAATCGATCCCGTAGCCGCGCTGTGATGGCGCCAATCTGTCCACCGGCGACAACTCTGCGATCCACTTCTTCTATCCAGGCAACCTGCGCGCCCGTACCGCAGAAGAACAATTCATCCGCAATGTACAACTCTGTGCGCGCAATGTCGCGCTCCAGTACGGGAATTCCCTCCAGACGGGCCAGCTCGATGATACTTCTGCGGGTAATGCCTTCGAGTACCGATGCCGTTACGGGCGGAGTGATAAGAACGCCGTCGCGCACCATAAAGATGTTTTCGGCGCTTCCTTCGCTTACAAAGCCCCGAGCATCCAGAAAGATGGCTTCGTCAAAGCCATTCTGCACGGCTTCCGACTTTGCCAGCGCGGAGTTTGCGTAGCCGCCCGAAACCTTGGCTCGCGTAGGAATAATATTTTCATCAATTCTTCGCCAGCTGCTAACCATGGTACGCATACCACGGCTGGTATCCAGGTAGTCATCCAGGATAAGCGAGTACATGGCAAAATCGTCCGAGACATCGTGCAGCCTGGGAGAAAGTTGTAGCGCATTTTTATAGATAAAAGGTCGATAGTACACGTTGCACCGATAGTCGTTGCGACGCGTAATTTCCAGAGCCACTTCAACCATCTTTGGCTCGTTCAGCGGGGACTGCATCTGCATAATATGAGCGCTGCGGCTCAACCGACGAACATGATCCTCTGGTCGAAAGAGGTATACATTGTCCGAGTCGGCATCGTAATAACCGCGCATCCCGCCGAAGACCATGGTTCCGTACTGCAATGCATGGGTCATAATATTCACATTGCAATCTTTCAAAGGCTTATATTCGCCTTGATGGTAAGCGATGGATTCAGGAGCGTAGCTCATAGCGATGCTTCCGAAACTCCAGGGAAATAGACCGGTGTCCAGCACTAAATCCGGGGTCTACCTGCACTTCCCGTACTGCCTACAAAAATGCCATTACTGCGACTTCTATTCCGTTGGCCTGGACGAGCTCGCCGATTCCGATTTTGACGCCCGACTGAAGAGCTATGAAATGGCCCTGTCCTCAGAGATCCAGGCCCGGGCTTCCGATGCGCTGTTTTCCGGGCAGACCTACGACAGCATCTTCTTTGGCGGCGGCACATCGTCCCTAATGCCTCCCTCCATGATTCTTCGAATTCTCGAACTTCTGCGGCGCAATTTTAGAATCGAGGATGACTGCGAAATTACCCTGGAAGGCAATCCTGAGAATCTTCGTCCGGACTATCTGAATGCTCTGGCTGACATTGGAATCAACCGAGTAAATTCGGGCCTGCAAACCTACAATGCCGCATTCCTGAAAGACATGAATCGCTTCTTCGACACAAG
>JAGRNC010000651.1 GCA_020440935.1 Leptospiraceae bacterium
CAATGATTCTCGCCGCGGAGGCTTTGTGGAAAGCCATGGAGGCGGCACAGTGTTGCTGGCGCGCGGCGATCTGGCTCTGGAAATGGGCCTTCCCGTCTATGGCATTCTGGCCGCAACGGCTACCCATTCCGATGGAATTCATCCTTCGATTCCCGCCCCCGGTCAGGGACTGCTTTCGGTGGCCGCTGAAAGCGGCCGTCAACTTCACAAACAAGAGGAAGGTCTGCCAGCAACCAGGCTTCAAAATCTAAATGATGCGCTGTCCATCCTGGATACAAGCGAATCCGCATTTTCCGCTATGGGCTCTCCCGGCCGTCAGATGTTTGCGGAATTGCGTTCGCATTTGTTTACCGCTTATATCCCCGATGACGGGTCTGTGTCGCATTTGCGAAGAGGCCTGGAATTCCATGGCCTGCATGCCGACGACATTGGCGTAATCTACAAGCATGATACGAGCACGGAAGCGAACGATGTAAATGAAAACCGATTGCACAATGCAATCCAGGAAGCGCTGGGGCGAAGCCCGGGTAATCCCGCCATTGTTGTTTCGCAGAAATCTTACACCGGCCATTCTAAAGCAGGCGCCGCCAGCTGGCAGCTCATCGGTCTAATCCAGTGTTTACAGGAAGGAATCGTCCCGCCGAATCGAAACCTTCAAGATGTGGATGGGCGAATGAATGAATTCAAGCATCTGGTTTTTACCGATAAGCCCCTCCAATGCGGACGCGAAGAAATTAAGGCCGGTCTAATTTCTACTCTTGGTTTTGGCCACGTGGGAGCGCTTGCTCTAGTGATTCATGGGAACCAATTCCTGAAGTATATCCCTCCGGAGCTTCGTGAGTCCTATGTGCAAAAGCGGAAGAAGAGAATGCTGCAATACCAGTACCGAGTTCATGCAATGCGGCTCCCCGATGAAGCGCCACTGTTTCGCAGACGAACGGATAAGCCAATAAACGATGAAGCCGAGGAACGAAGAATGCTTCTGGATTCGTCCGCAAGGTTGAAGCGAGGCTAACAATGCTGTACGGTCAGGGAATTGATCTGGTTTTTGTGCCCGAATTCGAATCTGCTCTAAAGGATAAGTCTCACTTCTTTGCGCAGTATTTCACTCGTGAAGAGCAAGAATATTGCCATGCGCAGAAGGAATCGGCCAGGAGCTTTTCGGCGCGATATGCGGCCAAGGAAGCGTTTTTGAAGGCACTGGACGGACCTCGATTGAACCAGGGACAGGCTATAGTGTTTGATTATCGCGAAGTAGAGTTGCGAACGGATTTGGCCGGTAGGCCTTACCTGATTTTTAAAGGAGAATTGAAGCGATATCTGCGCTCGCTGCGAATCGTTCGTTCATCCGTTAGCCTTAGTCATACAGGGGATTATTCAATCGCCCAAGTCTATCTGGAGATCGAAGCATGAAAGCCATTCAAAGTGAGGCCTCTGGCCGGTCTGCCTCCGAACATCGCGGCACAAGTAGCGTGGGATTGCGCCATAGATCCGGAAGACTGCAAAAAGTTCTGGTGGTAAACCGTGGCGAAATTGCTCGTCGTTTCTTTTTTGCACTCAAAGAGGAGGGGATAGCCTCTGTTGCGGTGGTAACGGATCCCGATCGCGAGCAAACCTGGTATCAATTTGCAGATCAAGTGGTCTATATTGGAAACGGCCGCAATTACACCGACGTTCCTACGATCCTTGCGGCAATCGAGTCCACCGGAGCCAACGCTGTGTATCCGGGCTACGGATTTCTTTCCGAGGATTACCGATTTGTAGAATCGCTGGATACTTATTGCAAAAAGAATGCTCGCGACGTTCTTTTCATGGGTCCGGATGCCGGAATTATGCGCCGAGTAAGCAATAA
>JAGRNC010000652.1 GCA_020440935.1 Leptospiraceae bacterium
GGACAGTTACCAGGACTATCCAGCGCGCTACGCACTGGCGCTGGAAGCGGTAAGCCTCTATCATTCGGACTCGCCCTATTACTTCCTGTACGAGGGAAAGTCTCTTTATCGCCTGCGAAGGGCGCTGCAAACCCTGGGAGCCCCCGATGAGATCGCATCTCTGGATCGTCGCATTGCAAAAGCTCTAAGCGATAACCCGGTGGCGCGATTGGATTCGCGGATCTACAGCCAGACAATAGGCCCCGGCAACAAAGCAGCTATATTGCAGGGATCCATCGGTCCGACTGTGGCGGCACTGCCAGAAAAGCAACAGTCGCTGGCCAATGCCTATCTGCTGGAGGAACTGGCCCGCGCCCAATGGCAGGCTGGTAACGGCGGCGGCGCGCTGGCCACCCTGGAGACTTTGAACCAACGATTCCCGGATTACTTTCGACATTACGAAGCGGCAACGCTGCAGGGCCAGATCTCGCTTGCGATTAACCATCGGATCCCTGCGGTTTTCAGAACGATCATTCAGGATGAAAAGCTACCGGCCCCTTTGCGCGAAGCAGTTCTAACTTCCGTTTTTGACGAATTCGAATCCAGAACGCCGACGGCAGGAATTGCAGCCGTAGATCGCAATCTTCCAGAAGCAAATCCTCAATTAAGATCGGCCTTGCTGATTGCCAAAGGGCGACTTCTCCAAAATGATCGAAACTATGTTCAGGCCATCGAAGTTACGCAGAAGGGCCTGGAAGGAGTTCCGGATCAAACGGGCCTGTACGTTCGAGGCTGGCAGACTCTGGCATTCGCATTCGAGGCACAGCAAAACACTACAGCAGCCTACGATGCAAAACTCAAGTATGGTGGATCCTATAGGCCGGGCTCCGGGGTTTCTATTTCCGCGCAAGAGTTTCAGGGTATTGTGGAAGAGTCGGAAGCCCTCATTCGACTGTACCGTGACACTGCCAGATCCATTTACTCGGATATTCAGGATCGAAGTACTCAGCGATACGGCATTGTAGGAGTGGAATTGGACTTCTCCACGGCTAAACTACCGTTGAAGTTAGGCGATCGCGAGGTGCTGCGAGATTACTGTAAGCCCGATTCCGCCGCACGCAACCTTCTCTATCGACTTGGACAGAAAGATTACTTCGACAGTTACAACAGCTTCTGCGCCGGGCATCCCGATTTTTTGAGCGGACGAACTGTAGAGCTACCTTTTGAAGATGCGCAAATAGCCGCCGATCTGCTCTATCTTACCAGTTATGCCAACGCGAATACCATGAACATTTTGTTCCTGTTCGTGAAAAAGGTGGACCTGTTTCCGGAATTGTACGATCGCAAAGCTATCTACTTTCATCGCCTTAAGGTAGACCTGGCCGTTGAACGAAATAAGAAGCGCCTGGCCTACGAACGAAAAAAGCGCGAGATTATTTCTCCCGATCAAATCGCGGACTGGGTAAGCGAATCGGATCCTTTTGAAGCTCGCATTTTTAATGAACTGGTCTACGGCTACCGGCATTCTGCCCAGGAAGCGAGAGACTTTTTTGACCATTCGCTAATCTACGGTTATGCTTACACGCTGGTTCAAAAATCGGTAGAAAGAGAGCGCTTTTACGACAGCGTTCTGAAAAAAGGTAACCTCAGCCGCGGTTTTTTACGTACAAAGAAAGAAGCAGTTCTGCGCGACCTTAAAGAAGCAGAATACCAACTTCAGTACATTCTGTATGTAGAACCAGAAAACGTCGACGCTTATCTTCTGCTTGGCTGGCTGTATCAGTACGTCGATGAACGCCGCGAATCGCAACTACTGATTGAACCAGGTTACGAGGAGCAATTGTTTAGCGCACTAACAGGGATCCGTCCC